>DATEXK010000324.1:0-4590 GCA_035257065.1 Gaiellaceae bacterium
CCGCCCAGGCGGCGGCTCCCGCCGGCGAGGTCGAGTCGCGGCCGCTCTCGAACACGCGCAAGACGATCGCCCGCCGGCTCACGCAGGCGTGGACGGTGCCCGCGTTCCAGCTCACGGTCGACGCCGACATGACCCGTGCCAATCAGGTCGTGGCAAGGCAGCGCGAGCTCAACCCGGACGTGCGCATCACCGTCACCGATCTCCTGACGAAGGTGTGCGCGCAGGCGCTGATGCGTCACCGCGACGTCAACGTCCAGTACACCGAAGACGCGCTGCTCGTCTTCCCGAACGCCGACATCGGCATCGCCGTTGCCGCGCCGCAGGGGCTCGTCGTTCCCGTCGTGCGCGCCGCCGAGCAGCGCTCGGTCGCGCAGATCGCAGCGGTACGCGCCGATCTCGTCTCACGAGCACGCGACGGCAAGCTGCGCAGCGAGGACATCGAAGGCGGCACGTTCACGATCTCGAATCTCGGCATGTACGAGGTCGACCAGTTCATCGCGGTGCTCAACCCGCCGCAGGCGTCGATCCTGGCGGTGGGCGCGACGCGCGACCAGGTCGTCCCACTCGACGGTGAGCTGCACGTCCTGCCGCTGATGACGTTGACTCTGACGTGCGACCATCGCGCCGTCGACGGCGCAACCGGTGCGGACTTTCTGCGCACGGTCAAGGCGTTTCTCGAGTTGCCGGGGCTCGCGCTCTAGCAGATGCTCCGCTGATGGCGCCAACCGTCTGGTATCACGTGCGAGACCTCGACCAGGCGCGCAGCTTCTATCGGGAGACGCTCGGCTTCGAGGAGACCGGCGTCGACTTCAACGAACGCTGGTCGCTGCTCAAGCACGGCGAGATGGAGATCGGGCTCGCCGAGGGAGAACCGGCGGACGACGGCGCCGTCGCACACGTCGACGTGGTCGATCTGAAGGCGGAGGCGGAGCGGCTGCGCAGCGCGGGTGTGAACGTCGGCATCGTGTTCGAGCTGCAGGGCGAGCTGCGCCTGCTCGACGTCTACGACCCGGACGGCAACCGGGTCCAACTCGCTCAGGACCTTTAGTGCTCCGCCCGGTGGAGGTGCACGACGTTCGGTTCCTTCGGGACATGCTCCGCCACGCGTACCACTGGCGGCTCTCGGAAGACACCGAGCGGCCGGTCTACCGGTACGTCGCCAACTGGGGCAGGCGCGGCGACGCGGGCGTGCTGGCGCTCGACGGCCCGCATGCGTACGGCGCGGCGTGGTACCGCCTCTTCACGGAGGACGAGCCGGGCTTCGGGTTCGTCGACGAGACGACGCCGGAGCTGACGATCGCGGTCGTGCCGAGCCGCCGCGGCAAGGGAGCCGGCGCCGAGCTGCTGCAGGCGCTGCTCGATCGCGCACGAGAGGAAGGCTTCTCCGCGGTGAGCCTGAGCACCGCGAAGGGGCAGACGAGCTTCTACGAGCACCACGGTTTCGAGACGGTGCGCGAGACGCCGCAGGCGGTCACGATGCTCGCGCGGCTGCGAGACAGGGCTTGACCATTACCATCGCTGCAGAGATTTCGAGCGTGCTTTCGAGAGTGAGGGAGAATCCAGATGGACGTTGACGTCGCAGTCCTCGGTGGCGGCCCGGGCGGGTACACCGCCGCGATCCGCGCCGCACAACTCGGTGCGAAGGTCGCTTGCGTCGAAAAGGAGCCGGAGCTCGGAGGCACGTGCCTGCGCGTCGGCTGCATCCCTACGAAGGCGTGGGTGCAGACCGCGTTCGCGCTGCGTGAGGCCGAGGAGAGCTACGCGAAGTTCGGTGTCATGGTCGGCACGGCGACGCTCGACTTCGGGGCGTCCAACGCGTGGAAGGCCGGCGTCGTCAAGCAGATGACGCAGGGCGTCGCCGGGCTCTTCAAGGCGAACGGCGTCGAGTGGGTCAAGGGCACCGGGCGCTTCAAGGATGCAAACACGATCGCCGTCGAGGGCGGGGAGGACGTCTCGTTCAAGTCGGCAATCGTCGCGACCGGCTCGTTTCCCCTCCGGCCGCCGATCGAGGGGCTCGATTCGCCGCGCTGTCTCGACTCGACCGGCCTGCTGGCGCTGACGGAAGTGCCCAAGCGCCTCGTCGTGCTGGGCGGCGGCATCATCGGCAGCGAGTTCGCGTCGATCTTCAACCGCTTCGGCACCGAGGTGACGATCGTCGAGATGCTCGACACGCTGATCCCGCAGGAGGACGCCGACGCGGCAAAGGAGCTTGCAAAGCAGTTCGGCAAGCGTGGTATCTCGCTCCAGCTCGGCAAGCAGTGCACGAAGGTCGAGGACGACGGCTCGAAGCTGACCGTGCACTACGGCGACGGAGAGACCGTCGAGGCCGACCTGATGCTCGTCTCCGTCGGGCGCGGCCCGCTCGTCGAAGGGCTCGGGCTCGAGGAGATCGGCGTCCAGCTCGACAAGCGCAAGGGCATCGCAGCCGACGAGCACCGCCGCACCAGCGTCTCCCATATCTATGCGGTGGGCGACTGCGCCGGCTACTGGCAGCTCGCGCACACGGCCTTCCGCGAGGGCGAGGTGGCCGCCGAGAACGCCTGCGGCCACGACGCGATCGTCGACAACCGCGCCGTGCCGCGGCCGATCTACACCGACCCGGAGATCGCGGGCGTCGGCCTCACCGAGGCGGAGGCGCGCGAGCAGTACGGCGACGACGTCGCGGTCGGGCAGTTCCCGTGGGTCGCAAACGCACGCGCGGTGATGCAGGACGAGAGCATCGGCTGGGTCAAGTCGATCCACGAGACGCGGTACGGCGAGCTGCTCGGCCTCGTGATGGTCGGGCCGCACGTGACGGACCTGATCGAGGTCGGCGTGGTCGCGATCGACGCGGAGGCGACGGTGGAGACGGTGGCCGACGGCATGGCGCCCCATCCGACCCTCTCCGAGGCGATCAAGGAGGCGGGGCTCGTCGCGCTCGGGCGGGCGATCCACGTGCCGAACCGGAAGCCGCGCGCCAAGGCGCCTGCCTAGCCCAGCAAAAGGTTTCCGGCGCCGCGCAAGTTTTCCGGGGCAGCGGAATCTCAGTATCCAGGACGTGCCCTCGTCCCTATCCTCCGGGGCCATGCCGCCCGCGGGCCCCGGAGGAGACTTTCTCGCTGAAGGAGCCGCTTTGCCGCCGCAATGGCGGCTCCTTCTCTTTGTCCGCGCCCGGCATCGGGTAGCGTGGGCAGCGAGACCAAAGGAGGTCAGATGGGCATCGTCAACAAGCGCAACGCCGTCGTCGGCTGGATCGTTCTCAAGCTCGGGAAGCGCGCCGCGAAGAAGAAGGCCCAGAGCGCCGTGCCCGGCCCGCGCACCGGCGGCATCGCCGCAGGCGCATTCGCCGCAGTCGCCGCAGCCTCGGGGGCGCTCCTCTTCTGGCGCAAGAAGCGCGGCGGCGTAGACGAGTGACCGGCGGTCTCTTCCGGCGCTCGATCGCCGATCTCGTCCCGTACGAGCCGGGCAAGCCGGTCGAGGAGGTGCAGCGGGAGCTCGGGCTCGATCGCGTGGTCAAGCTCGCGTCGAACGAGGGGCCGTTCCCGCCGTTCCCCGCCGCGCTCGAGGCGATCGAGCGTGCGTCGCGCGAGCTCAACCGCTATCCGGACGGTGGCGTCTATGCCCTGCGCGTGGCGCTCGCCGAGCGCCACGGCGTCGCGCTCGAGGAGGTGGTCGTCGGGGCGGGCGCCGACGGGGTGATCGACCTGCTCTCACAGGCGACGCTCGACCCGGGTGACGACATCGTCTGTGGCTGGCCGTCGTTCCCGAGCTACGTGCTCGACGCGGCGAAGCTCGGCGCCGAGTCGAAGAAGGTGCCGCTCCGCTCGGACACGTACGACCTCGACGGGCTGATCGCGGCGATCGGGCCACGGACGAAACTTGTCTACATCTGCCATCCGAACAATCCCACTGGGACGGGCAACGGACGCGCAGAGCTCGAGCGGTTCTTCGAGCAGGTGCCGGAGCACGTGCTCGTCGTGCTCGACCAGGCGTACTTCGAGTACATCGACGACCCCGACTACGCGGACGGAATCGAAGAGCACTTCAAGGCCGGGCGTCGCGTCGTGGTGCTGCGGACGTTCTCGAAGATCTACGGCCTCGCCGGACTGCGCGTCGGCTACGGCATCGCGCCGGCCGACGTCGTCGCGGCGACGAGCAAGGTGCGACGGGCGTTCGACGTCACGGCGACGGCTCAGGCGGCTGCGCTTGCGAGCGTCGGCGACGACGCCGAGATTGCGCGCCGGCGCAACGTGAACGCCGTGGGGCGCCAAGAGCTTGCGGGCATCTTCCGCGAGCACGGTCTCGACCCTGTCGGACGGGCGCTCGGCAACTTTCTCTTCGCGGAAGTGGGAGACGGCCGGGAGATCTTCGAGCAGCTTCTCCGGCAGGGCGTGATCGTCCGGCCGTGCGGAGGGTTCGGCGCGCCGGGGGCGATCCGCGTCTCGGTGGGCACCCCGGACGAGAACGCGATCTTCGCCGCAGCGCTCGGACATGTCGTCGCGGGCGTCTCGTTCTGACCGAATAACCCTGTTACCCTGGCGCAGCAGTGCTGCGCCGCCCTTCCGCGAGGCAGCTGGCGCCGCTGAGGGTCGCCGGTTTCCGCTTCCTCTT
>DATEXK010000325.1:0-5965 GCA_035257065.1 Gaiellaceae bacterium
CTTCGTAGGCGGCGATGACTGCCTGGACGCGGTCGCGGACGCGGAGCTTGCGCAAGATGCTCGAGACGTGGGTCTTGACGGTCGTCTCGCTGAGGAACAGTCGTTGCGCGATCTCGGCGTTGGAGAGCCCGGCTGCGAGTAGTTGGAGTGTCTCTCGCTCGCGGCCGGTCAGGCTAGCGATCTCGCCGGTGCCCGCATCGGGCGTCGGCGTGCTATCCGTGAAGCGTTCGAGTAGCCGTTGTGTGACCGTGGAGCCGAGTAGCGCATTGCCGTTCGAGATCAGCCGGATCGCGTCGACGAGATCGTGCGGCCGGACGTCTTTGAGGAGAAAGCCGCTCGCACCGGCACGAATTGCGGCGTACACGTACTCGTCCAGGTCGAAGGTGGTCAGCACGAGAATCCGCGCCGGATTGTCCGTAGCGACGATCTGCCGGGTCGCCTCGATCCCATCGAGGTTCGGCATGCGAACATCCATGAGGATGACATCGGGCCGCAACTCGGCCGCGAGGCGCACCGCTTCCGCCCCGTCGTCGGCTTCACCGACAACCTCGAGGTCGGGTCGCGTCTCAACGATCAGGCGGAATCCGTTGCGGACGAGCGCCTGGTCGTCGGCGATCAGGACGCGAATGCTCATGCGTCGGGCTCGGTCGGGATCTGGACGGAGACGCGGTAACCGCTCTCGCGCATCGGGCCGACCCTGATGCTACCGCCGAGCATCGCGACCCGTTCGCGCATGCCGATCAGCCCGCTCCCGCCGGTGTTGCCGTTGACGGTGGCTCGGCCGTCGTCGCGGACCTCGATCGTGAGATCGTCGCCGTAGCGCAGATGCACCCGCACGTGCGTTGCTTGCGCATGCTTGAGCGTGTTCGTGAGCGCCTCTTGCACGATGCGATAGGCGGAGAGGTCGACCGTCGCCGGCAGCGGACGCGGCGCGCCTTCGGTCTCGACCGAGACCTTTAGGCCCGTCGCCCGGACGCGCTCGATCAGGCTGTCGAGCCGGTCGAGGCTGGGCTGTGGCTCGTACTCGGCGTCCGCGTGGAGGATCCCGAGCACGCGTCGCAGGTCGGAGAGTGCCGCACGAGCGGCGGAGTCGATCGCCTGGATCGGCTCTCGTGTGCGGCGGGGATCGTGTTCGAAGACATCGCTCGCTGCTCCCGCCTGCACGATGATCACGCTGAGTGCATGTGCCACGACATCGTGGAGCTCACGTGCGATTCGCGCCTGTTCCTCGGCCGTTGCGCGACGTGTCTCGGCTTCGCGCTCTCGCTCGAGCCGCTCGGCTTTCTGCTCGATCTCGCGCACATAAGCGCGGCGTGAGCCGAGGCTGTCGCCGAGCAACCAGGCTGCGACGAGGAAGACGATCCGGGAAGCCTCGTTTCCGAACTCGAACCTGCCGGAGAGCGGAAGCGCAATCGCAAGCGAGGCGACCGAGACGACCACCGCGACACGCGCGACGAGTTGCCCACTGGTCGCTGCGAGGGTGTAGAGGGCGACACCGAGCTGCAACGGCAACAGCCAGACGCCGACCGCCGTCATCGCCAGCGCCGTCGCAGTGACGATCACGACTACCAGCAGCGGCCGCTGCCGGCGCCAGAGCAGCGGCAGCGTCTCGAGGATCCCGAGCGCGATGCCGGCGGCCATGTGCCCACGCCGCGTGGCGGCACCGATCGTCAGGAACAGGAGTAGCGCGACGAGCCCGAGGTCGACGAGCAGCGGACGCCGGCGAAGCCAGTTCCAGATCATCTGCCGCTCACGGTACTCGCCTCGCTCTCATCCAACGAAGCGCTGTACGAACCCCGAGCCGCTACGTGTCGCGCCGCACGAGCAAGACGGCAGCGATCGCGATCGCCAGGAGGGTGTAGCCGACAAAGAGCGCAGCGCCCGGGCCGGGCGCGAGGCTGTGCGCGCCGTGGGTTAGCGAGAAAATCGACCGCGCCGCTTCGCTCGGCAGGTAGGGATTGATCGCGTTGTTCCAGCTCGAGGGCAACACGTTCAGCAGCGGCGGGATGACGAAGAAGATCGCGGCAAAGGCAGAGATCCCGCCGGCGGTGTTGCGGATGCTCGCACCGAGCGCCATCGCGAACGCGCCGACGAGCATCAGGTACACGGCACCGCCGATCACCGAGCGCGCGACGCCGGCATGGGAGAAGGAGATCTGGAGGATGTGGTGCCGTGAGAGAATCGCCTGGCTGGCAAAGAACGCGATCAGTACGGCGGGCAGGCTGAGCACGAACGCGACGACGGAGAAGACGCCGAGCTTCGCCCACAGGACGGGCAGCCGCTTCGGTACCGCGGTGAAGCTCGCGCGGATCATCCCTGTGGAGTACTCCGCGGTGATCACGAGGACGCCGAGTACGGCGATCGCGAGCTGCGAGACGTTGACGCCGGCGAGCGCGATGTCGAGCGGATTCCGGTTCGCACGCTCGGACGGGCTCATGTGACCCCACCGCGACGACGTCACGGCTGCGAAGAGAAGCGGAAAGCCGATCGTCAACACGGCGCCGATCAACAGCGACCAGCGAGTCGACCGTACCGAGCGCAACTTCGTCCACTCGGAGACCACGACTCGCAGCTGTGTCACGCGCCCGGTCTGTGGCAGGCGCGGCAGCGGTCCGGTCAAGCGGACTTCGGTCATGCCGCATCCTCGAGCTCGCCGCTGCCCGCGCGGAACTCGATGTCGTCGCGCGTGAGCTCCATGAACGCCTCCTCGAGCGATGCCTGCTGCGGCGTCAGCTCGTGCAGCGTGACGCCGTTCGTCGCGGCGGCGTCGCCGATCTGCTCGGCGGTCAGCCCGGTGATCTCGAGTACGCCCGGCTCGAGCGCAAGCACGCTCACATCGGAGCCGGCAACGAGGCCGCGTAGCCTCTCGGCCTGCGGCGAGCGGACGCGGACGATCTTCTTCGATGCGCGGTTGACGAACTCCTCGACACTCGTGTCGGCGATCAGCCGGCCACGGCCGATCACGATCAGGTGATCCGCCGTCAGAGCCATCTCGCTCATCAAATGCGAGGAGACGAAAACCGTCCGCCCCTCAGCTGCGAGCTGCTTGAGCAGATTCCGAATCCAATGGATGCCCTCAGGATCAAGGCCGTTGACGGGCTCGTCGAGCATCACCGTGGCCGGATCGCCGAGCAGGGCCGTCGCGATGCCAAGCCGCTGGCCCATGCCAAGCGAGAAATCGCCGGCGCGTTTCTTCGCCACGTCGTGGAGACCCACGAGGTCGATCAGCTCGCCGACGCGCCGCTTCGGGATCCCGTGCGTCTGTGCCACTGCGAGCAGGTGATTCTGCGCGGAGCGGCCGGTGTGCACTGAGCGTGCCTCCAAGAGCGCACCGACCTCGTGGAGCGGTGCGGCATGCTCGCGATAGCGCTTGCCGTTGACGGTCACCAGACCGGCCGTCGGTGCGTCGAGTCCGAGAATCAGCCGCATCGTCGTCGATTTCCCCGATCCGTTCGGCCCCAGGAATCCCGTCACGATCCCCGGCCGTACCACGAACGACAAATCGTCAACGGCGCGCTTCTCGCCGTAATTCTTGCTCAGAGACTGCGCCTCGATCACTCAGCCAACCGTAGCCTCGAGCCCGGGCGCCTGCCTCCGCCGCAAGGATGAACCTCCCCTCCTACGGAAGGAGGAGATCAGCCACGATCCGGATCGCAGCCGCGCGACCCTAGTCCCCCGGCCCTTGATTGTCGCGCGAACTGTCGCGCAGAGAGCCGGAACCCTCTAGCCAAGCCGTTCCGGCCCTGTCTTGAAAACCGTTGGGCGTGCAAGCGTCCCGTGGGTTCGAATCCCACCCCCGCCGTATCTATCGATTCGCAACCACAGCAGGCCAGTATCCATACGCAAATCCGCGATTCCGGGTCCGTTTCACGCAATGCGCTGACACGAGCCCCGGCTACTCGCGAGCGTGAGCCGGCGGAGACTCTGCCGCAAGATGTCCGATACGGCCCGCGCTCACTTGCGCCGCCGGCGACGGACTTTCGCCCGGAGCTTTCTGAGCAGCGCCACAACGAAGGCGACACGCACGGCATCATCGACCGCTTCGTCGGCCAGGCGGTGCGCTCCCGGAAGCGAGGCCCGGACGAGTCGGATTGTGTGCTCGGCGTGTCCCACAGCGCCGTCCATGTCGCCGTACGCCGCCCGGATAGCTTCAATCGTGAGTCGCGCCGCCTCCGCCACGTGACCCGCATCACCTTGGGGAATGACCGGATGAACGTCGCGCGGGTGTTCGTGCCCGACGTGCCATCGGTCGTCGCGGCCGGCGGTCCGAGCGGCTTCGTGGCGCTGATGATCGGAGGCACCCGTCGGCCTGTCGCCGCGATGGCGGGCGGTCTCATCCTTGAAGTCGCGAAGGCCGTCATTACGCTCCGGGAGCATGGAAGGTCGATCCTGCTCGTCGAGCAGCGGGTCGATCTCGCTCTCCAGGTGTGCGATCGCGTCTACGTGCTGGCCGGAGGAGAAGTCGTACTCGAAGACACGGCGAGCGCGCTCGAAGGAGACGGGCGCTCTCTGATCGACGCGTACCTCGGTTAGGACCGTCGCTCCGCACCCAAAGGCGCTGGATGTGCAACGCTGCCCCGATGGCTGGACGGGTGGCGGTTGCAGGCGTGGTGACGGCGCTCATCGCTGCTTCGACTGCTTCTGCGGCCGCGGGGCCCGGGCGGTATCTCTCGTGGGATGCGACGCGGCGCGTTGCGCACGTGACGTTGCTCGCCGGGTTGGGAGGAGGGAACAACGGGTTCAACTTCGACGGCTACGGGCGCGGTGAGCTGCTCGTTCGCGTGCCCGTCGGCTGGCGCGTCGTCGTGAGCTGCGAGAACCGCGGCGGTGGACGCCACTCGTGTGCCGTCGTGCGCGGGGCGCTCGCCGTGACGCCCGCGTTCGCGGGTGCGGCGACCCCGCAGCCGCTCGTCGGTCTGTCGCCCGGCGCAAAGGCCTCATTCTCGTTCGTCGCAAGCCGCGTGGGCACGTTCCGCCTCGCAAGCCTCGTCCCCGGACAGGAGCAGGCGCGGATGTACGCGGTGCTCGACGTGACGCACGGCGGACTTCCGGCGATCACCGCGAGGCCGGGACCCTAGAGGGCTGCGTCGAGCGCCGCTGCGACGAAGAGCAGCGCCAGGTAGAGCAGCGAGTAGTGGAACACGAGGGCCGCGCGCCGCCGTTCACCTCCCGCACGCAACCGCAACGCAAGCGCAAGGAATACGACACCGAGCACGAGAGCGCCGGCGAGGTATGTCCAACCGAACGTTCCGGCGAGAAACGGTGCTGCGGTGAACGCGACGAGCGCGACCGTGTAGCCGATGATGCGCCTGATCGTGACCGCGTCTCCGCTCACGACCGGCAGCATCGGTACGTTCGCCGCCGCATAGTGGTCGCGCAAAAGCAGTGCAAGTGCCCAGAAGTGCGGCGGCGTCCACAGGAACACGATCAGGAAGAGCCACAGCGCGGGAAGCGCGAGATTCCCCGTTGCAGCCGCGTAGCCTACGAGGGGCGGGACGGCGCCCGCGGCGCCGCCGAGCACGATGTTGCGTGGTCCACGTCGCTTCAAGAAGCCCGTATAGACGACGACGTAGAAGAGGTTGCCCACGAGCGCGAGCACGGCCGTGAGTACGTTCACCGCCGAGGCGAGCAGAACGAACGAACAGGCCGACAGCGCGAGACCGAACTCGAGTGCGCGCGGCGGGCTCAACCGTCCCGTTGCGACCGGGCGGCCCTCGGTGCGCGATCCCATCAACCGGTCGATGTCACGGTCGAGCAAATGGTTGAGCGCGCTCGCGCCACCGCAGGCGAGCGCAAGCCCGAGCATCATCGCACCGAACCGTCCCAGAGGCGGGGCACCGCGCGCGCCGACGACCATGCCGCAGGCGCCCGTCAGCAACAGCAGTGTCATGATGCGCGGCTTCGTCAACGTGACGTAGTCGCGCAGGCTCCCGCGCGCAACGCGTTCTCCGCGCAACGTCAGCGC
>DATEXK010000326.1:0-15282 GCA_035257065.1 Gaiellaceae bacterium
CGCGGCCCGCTCGAGCCCGCGCAGCGGCCGGGTGACGAAGCGGGCCAGGCGGACGCCGATGAGTGCAGCCCCGAGCAACACGACGGCGGCGATGCCCGCGAGCACGAGCCAGTAACGCGTGATCCGCGCATCCACGGCGGACGTCGCGAAGGTGACGCGCACCGCACCGTGGACAATGCCGCCCGAGGCGACGGGCACTGCCACGTAGAGCAGGTTCCTGTGCAACGTCGCCGAGTACCGCGTGCCGGAGGCGACGTCCCCTGTTCGTAGCACTTTCGCGATCTCGGGGCGCGACGCGAAGCTCTCCGTGCCGCTGACCCGCGCGCTCGTGTCGATGAGCGCGAACGCGCGCTTGTCGACGATGACGACACGGGCGCCGCTCGTGTGCGCGTAGTCGAATGCAAAGCGCGCGGCCGTGAGGAGCTGCGTACGCGAACCGCTCTGCACTCCATCCTCGGCGACCGACGCGAGAACGGTCGCGTCGTGCTCGACCTTCCGCTCGACGTCTGCACGCTGCGTGCGCTGGTTCTGCAAGCCGAGCGGCACCTCCAAAGCGACGAGGACGAACAACGCCACGCCGAGGTACCCGACGAGCAGTCTGCGGGTCACGCCGTGCGCAGCCGGAAGCCGACGCCCCGCACGGTCTCGATCCAGCCCGGGTCGCCGAGCTTGCGCCGCAACGCGGCAACGTGCACGTCGATCGTCTTCGACGATCCGTACCAGCTCGTCTCCCACACGTCTTCGAGCAGCCGCCGCCGGCTGATGGCCGCGCCGGGATCGCGCGCGAGGGCGGCCAGGAGATCGAACTCCTTCGGCGTCAGCTCGAGCACGGCCCCCTCGAGCGTTGCGCGGCGTGCACGCTCGTCGATCTCGAGCGCTCCCACGCGCAGCGGCTCGTGCACGGCGCCGCGGGCCGACGTCCGCCGCGTGACCGCCCGGATGCGCGCGATCAGCTCGCGCAGCCCGAAGGGCTTCACGAGATAGTCGTCCGCACCGAGCTCGAGGCCGACGACGCGATCGGACTCCTCGCCGCGCGCGGTGACGATGATGATCGGCACGTCGGAGCGCTCGCGGAGGCTCCTGCAGACGTCGAGCCCGTCGATGTCCGGGAGCCGCAGGTCGAGCAGCACGAGATCGGCGCTCGCAGCGGCAAGCGCCTCGGCGCCCGTCGCCGCGCGTTCGACGACGAAGCCCTCACGGCGAAGCCCCTCCGCGAGAGGCAGCGCGATCGAGTCCTCGTCTTCCACGAGCAGGATCCGCACGACCGCATTCTCGCCGCGTTCGCCCCCGGCGCCATCGGTACTTGGCCGAATCTTTACCACTGCCATTCCGAACCCTGGAAAACCGCACTCCCACCCTTAACCAGACGCCTCCTATGGTCGGTTCATCGTCTAAGGAGGTCTCTGATGAAGAAGCTCCACGTCTCGTTGATCGCTCTGCTGCTCGCAATCGCTGCGGTGGTCGGCACGTTCGCCGCGACTCGCACGGCGTCGCTCGGGACGTCGAGCCGCCAGGCGAGCAACGCCGCATACACCGCAAAGGTCAAACAGCTCGACGCGTTCTCGGCCCGGCTGCGCCAGGAGCTCGCCGCGAAGCCGGCGCAGGTCCAGATCCAGGCGCCTGCTCGCGCGGCAGTGACACCGCGCGTCGTGTACCGGCGCCCGCCCGCGATCGTCGTCGTCAAGCACACGCACCACGGCGACGACGGATCCGAGCGCGCAGGCGGTGGCGGCAATGACTAACCACGCCGGACGCCTCTACGCGCTTGCGATCGGCCTCGTCGTGTTCTTCCTCGCCTGGGCGGTCGTCGCCGCCCGCCCGTGGGTGGCAACGGCGGATCCCCGGCAGAAGGCGCTCGTCGTCCGCCAGGTGCAATTGCAGCGGGAGGCGAAGCTCGTGAGCCAGATCGTGGCGCAGCGGGCGCAGCTCGCCCGCGTGACACGCAACCGGCAGCTCGCCTCGGCAGCCGCCGCACCGGTGGCACCCGTGGCAGCGGTCAGGGTCGTGAACCTCCCGCCGCTGACCATCACGAGGACGTCGTGATCAACCGGCGCATGTTCCACGCCATGGGCACGGAGATCGAGCTTCTCGTCGACGCCGATCACGCAGAGCGCTCGCTCGACGCAGCAGAGCTGGAGTTCCACCGTCTCGAGGCGCTGCTCTCGCGCTTCCGCGACGACTCGGAGCTCTCGCGGCTGAACCGCGACGGCTCGATCGAGCCGGGTCGGGATCTCGCCCGCGTCGTCGAGCTTGCGCTCGAGGCGCGCGACCGCACGAGCGGCCGCTTCGACCCGACCGTGCACAACGCGCTCGTCGCAGCGGGATACGACCGCAGTTTCGAGCAGCTGCCGGCGGAGGGGGAAACGACGCCTCCACCGCCGGCGGCAAGAGGCGTCTGGCTGCGGCCTGGTCGCATCGAGCTCGAGCCGGGTGTGCAAATCGACCTCGGCGGCATCGGCAAGGGCTATGCGGCAGAACGTGCCGCCGAGCTGCTCGCGCTCGCCGGCCCCTGTCTCGTCAACGCCGGCGGCGACATCGCGATCCGCGGCGGCTCGTGGCCGGTCGGGGTCGAGCACATCACCCTCCAGCTCGACAGCGGCGGGCTCGCCACCTCGGGCCGCGACCGGCGACGCTGGCAGCGCGGCGGGCGCGAGCTCCACCATCTGATCGACCCTGCGACCGGCGAGCCGAGCGAGACCGATCTGCTGCGCGTGACGGTCGTCGCCGGTGACGCGGTCGACGCCGAGGTCGCAGCGAAGTCGCTCTTCCTCGCCGGCTCGAAGCGCGCCGCCGCCGAGGCGAACGCCGCAGGCATGCCGGCGGTTCTCGTCACCGAGGACGGCCGCACGCTGCTCGCAGGGGGTCTCGCATGACGCACGATCCGACGTTCTGGCTGCTCGCGCGTGCGAGCGGGCTCACGGCGTACCTGCTGCTGACGCTGTCCGTGCTGGCAGGGCTCGTCGTCAAGTCGCGGCCGTTCGGCCGCGCCCTGAAGACGGCCGCGGTCACGGACGTCCACCGCTTCTTCGCGCTCCTCGGCCTCGGCATGCTCGTGCTGCACGGCGTCGCGCTCGTGCTCGACAGCACGGTGCACATGCCGGTCGCCGCGCTCTTCGTCCCGTTCCTCTCGACCTACCGGCCGACGGCGGTCGCGTTCGGTGTGCTGGCCGCGGAGCTCGCGGCGCTGATCACCGTCTCGTTCTCGCTCCGGCGCTGGATCGGCGGACGCAACTGGCGCCGCCTGCACTACGCCACGTTCCTCGTCTTTGTCATGGGCACCGTCCACGGGCTCACCGCGGGAACCGATTCCGCGCAGCCGTGGGCGTTCAGCCTCTACCTCGGGGCGGTGGGCGCCGTCGCCTTCGCCACGGCCTGGCGTGTGCTCGGCCGCCCCATTCGCACCCGCACGACAACAACCACACCGGCTCTCGAAAGGAGCGCATGATGTATCGCATCGTGATCGACGGTTCCCTCTGCAGCGGCTTCGGCGACTGCGCCGACCTCGCCCCCGACGTGTTCGAGCTCGACTCCCACGGCAAGGCGAATCTCCGCGTCGGGACGAGCAACGACGAACGCGTGCTGGAGGCGGCCGACGCCTGTCCGATGGGCGCGATCCGCGTCGAGGAGGTGCAAGCCGCTTGAGCGAACGGCGCCTTCGGCCTCTGCTCGTCGCGGCGCTGCTCCTCGGCGCCGCGACAGCAGCGGCGGTCGCGCTCAACCTCCTGCTGCTCGGGAGGGCGAGCGCGGGCAACGACCCGGTCGGGCAGCTGCGGCCGCGGATCGCAAGCGTCCCGGCTCAGCCGGTCACGCCGGCGGTCACCGTCCTGCCGACGCACGGCAGGATCGACAACGAGGGCGCCGACGACTAGACGGAGTCCTTAGACGGCGTCGTCGGCGAACCAGAAGAAGCCGACGGTTCCAGGCCCCGCGTGCGTGCCGAGCACCGCGCCGAGGCTCGTCTCGATGTCGATCTCAGCCTGCGGGCGCAGGTCGCGCACCATCTTCGTGAGCTCGACCGCTCGCTCGGGCGCCGTGGCGTGCGCAATACCGACACGCAACCCGGGCTCATCCTTCGTCTCCGACTTCAGCGCGTCCACGAACTCCTGAAACGCCTTGCGCGCCCCGCGCACACGCTTCACCGGAATCACTTCGCCGTGGCGAATCGCCAGGATCGGCTTCACGTGCAGCAACTCGCCCGCGAACGCCTTCGCGCGACCGATGCGCCCGCCGCGCGCGAGGAACTCGAGCGTGTCGACCGTGAAGAGCATCCCGTGCTCCTTCGTGTAACGCGCGACGAGCTCGTCCACCTCCTCGTCGGTCGTACCGCGCTCGAGCCGCCGTTGAATCGCGAGCGCAAGCAGCGTGATCCCGGCAGACGCCGTCTCGGTGTCGATCGTGCGCACGCGGCCGTCGCCGAGCTCGGCGGCCGCGATGCCCGCGCTCTGGAAGGTGCCCGAGAGATTGGCCGCGAGATGCAGCGAGAGGATCCGCTCGTAGCCGGCGAGCTCGGTGTAGCAAGCGAGAAAGTCGGCCGGCGTCGGCTGGGATGTCGTCGGCGTCTGGGTGGACGTCCGCAGGCGCTCGTAGAACTGCTCCGACGTCAGCTCGACGCCGTCGCGAAAGCTGTCCGTGCCGAAGTTCACGTACAGCGGCACGACGCGCCAGTTCGGGAAGTGCTCTGCGGCGTCCGGAAAGTCGGCGGTCGAGTCGAGGACGATCGCCGTGTTGGCGGCTGTGAGGTTCACGTCTCGTCCGCCGCCGGCCGGCCGGCTGCGCGCTTGATCGCGTCGACGATGTCGTCGAGCTCCTGGTCCTTCGTCAGGCAGGCGGCTGCACCGGCCTCGTAGAGCGCCTCGATCTCGCGCGCGTTCGCCGAGGCCGTCAGGCAGACGACGGCGACGCCGGGGCATGCCTCGAGGACGGCCACGGTCGCCTGGACACCGTCGAGCCCCGGCAAGCGGTAGTCCATCAACACGACGTCGGGACGGTATTGCTGCGCGGCCGGAGCGGCCGCGGCGCCGTCGCCGACGGCAGCGACGATCTCGACGTCCGCGCGCAGGCCGAGCAGAAGCTCGAGCGCTTCGCGAAAGACCTTGTTGTCCTCGACGAGCAGGATCCGGATCGGCCGCCCCATGGCCGCAGCGAGTCTACTCGGCCGAAAGCAGGAGCGGATAGTGGGGCTGCCCGCCCCGCTGGACGTCCACGTCGACGTCCGGATGGGCCGAGGAGATCCGTTCGAGCAGGCCGTCGAGAGGCTGCTCGTCCTCGCCGACGAGCAGGGTCAGCAGATCGCGCGGCCGGGCGAGCAGGCGATCGACCACCGCCCAGGCGGCCTCGTCGAAGCTGTCGCCGCCCGCGATCGGCTCGCCGTCGTAGAGCCCGAGCCAGTCACCCTCGCGGATCGAGAGGCCGTTCAGCCGGACGTCGCGCGAGGCGATCGTCACCTCGCCGGTGTCCACCGCCGCCACGGCCTCCCGCATCTCCGCCGCGTTCTCGGCCGCGGTGCGCTGCCCGTCGAAGGCGACCATCGCCGCGAGGCCGCCGGGAATCGAGTCGACTGCGACGATCTCGACCGGGCGACCCGCATGCGCACCGGCATGCTCGGCGGCGAGCAGGACGTTGGAGTTGTTCGGCAGGATCACGGCCTCGTCGGCGTCGAGCGACTGCACCGCCGCAACCAGGTCGGCTGTCGACGGATTCATCGTCTGCCCACCTTCGACGATGGCGAGCGGGCCGACGTCCTTTGCGAGGCTCTCGAAGAGGCGCCGGTTGCCTTCGCCCGCGACGACGGCGACGACGCCGGTGGTCGCCCGCTCCGTCGGCACGTCGGGGACGGCCGCGAGCAACCGCTCTTCACGCTGCTGTATCTGCTCGTGCATGTTGGCGATCTCGATGCGATCGATCGTGCCGACCGCGCTGCCGATCGAGAGCGCGGCGCCGGGATCGTCGGTGTGCACGTGCACCTTGATTGCGGTCGTGTCGCCGACGACGAGCAGCGAGTCGCCGATCTTCTCGAGCTGCTCCTCGAGCGCCTCGCGGTCGAGTTCGTCTCCTTCGATGAGGAACACCGTGCAGTAGCGGTAGCGCGAGAGCTCCTGATGGATCGCCTCGACGCCCGGATGCTCTTCGACCGGAGGCGCCTCCGGGAGAGCCTCGCCGCTCACGGCTGCGGCGATGCCACGGACGAGCTCGAGCAGGCCCGCGCCGCCGGCGTCGACGACGCCCGCCTCGCGCAGCACCTGGAGCTGCTCGGGCGTACGGGCAACGGCGGCCTCGCCGCGGCGCACGAGGTCGACGAGCAGCTTCTCGATTCCCGGCTGCTCAGGCGCGCGTTCTTCTGCCTCTTCGGCGAGCTCGCGGATCACGGACAGCATGGTTCCCTCGACGGGCCGGCGCACTGCCCGGTACGCGGCATCGCTCGCACCACGCAGCGCCAGCGCGGCAGACGCGGCGCCGATCGTCGGGTCGGACGCCTCGCCGAGCACGTCGGTCGCGCCGCGCACGATCTGCGAGAGGATCACGCCGGAGTTGCCCCGGGCGCCCATGAGCGCACCGCGCGCGACGTCCCGCGCGAGCGACTCTCTGCTCGCTGCGGACGTGTTGTCGACGGCTTCCGCCAGCGCGCGCACGGTCATCGTCAGATTGGTGCCCGTGTCGCCGTCGGGCACCGGGTACACGTTGAGGTCGTCGATGCGGATGCGGTGCGCCTCGAGCGAGGCGAGCGCCGACCCGACCACCTTCTGCACCGCCTCCAGGTCTCCGTTCAGGCTCACGCGCTCCTCCGCACATCGTCAATGTGAACCTCGACGGCCCGAACGGGAAGCCCCGTCAGGCGCCCTACTTCATACGACACCCGGTTGCGGATCGTCGATGCCACCTCCGCGAGGTTCAGACCGTATTCCACGATGACGTGAAGGTCGATCGTCACGCCCTCGCCCTCGGCGTCACGAGCGATCTGGATGCCGTGGGTGAGGCGCTCCCGCCGGCCGAGCAGCTTGCCCACGGGCCTACGCGCCGCCATGCCGACCACGCCGTAGCACTCGCGGGCGGTCTCGCCCACGATGTGCGCGATTGCGTCACTCGAGATCGTGATCCGGCCGAGCTCGGATGAGAGCGTGTGCTCTGCCTCCACAGACGACTTGGACCGGCGCGGCTCCACCGTAGTTGCAAAGAGAGGTTAGACGGCTTTTTGGATCTTGCCGGCCTTGAGGCAGCGCGTGCAGACGTAGGCGCGCTTGGCCGTGCCGTTCACGAGGATCCGGATCTTCTGGAGGTTCGGGTTGAAGCGGCGCTTGGTGGCGACCATCGAGTGGCTTCGGTGCTGGCCGAAACCGGGCTTCTTCCCACAGACTGAGCAGATCTTGGACATCGCCGCGGGATGGTAGCCGAAGCGGTCGGGTTACCGAGCCCGCCGCGGAGCTGGCTCAGCAAGCCTGCGGAGCTGGCTGCGCAAGCCTGCGGAGCTGGCTGCGCAAGCCTGCGGGGCGGCTCAGCGGGCTTGCGCGGTCGCGCGCAGCTGCGAGAAGACGTCGGCCATCTCGAGGGCGGTGCGGACTGCCTCGGCGCCCTTGTCGGTGCGCGCCATGGCCTGCTGGAGGGTGTCGCAGGTGAGAAGGCCGAAGGCGACGGGGACGCCGGTCTCGAGCGCGGCCAGCTGGAGGCCTGAAGCGGCCTCGCCCGAGATGTAGTCGAAGTGAGCGGTCTCGCCCCGGATCACGCAGCCGAGGGCGACGATGCACGAGTAGCGGCGCGTCTTGGCGAGCGCCATCGCCCCGAGCGGGAGCTCGAATGCCCCCGGCACGGTCATGACGGTCACCGTCTCGCGGCCCACGCCGACCTTGTCCAGCTCGGCGAGCGCCGACTCGAGCAGCCTGTTGGTCACGTCGCCGTTGAACCGTGCGGCGACGATGCCGACGCCGCGACGGGTCGCACGCGACTCGCCCTCGAGGAGGTCGACGTCGTCGGGGACGTTCAGCTCGCCGGGCGCATGGCCCGCCAGGCGGAGCCCGGGCTCGCTGTCGTCGAGCTCGATCGGCTCGTCGTCGTCCAGCTCGTCGGGCTCCTCGGTTTCGTCGTCGTCGTCGCCGAACTCGTCGGGCTCGTCGGTCTCGTCGTCATCGTCGCCGAGCGCATTGCTCTCGAGCGCGTTGCCTGTCACGTCTGCGTAGCCACCGACCGCCTCGTCGTCGTCGTGCTTCTCACCGGGCCAGGTCTCGGATGCGCTCATTCGTCCTCCGTTTCGAACGTCGGTGCTTGATGGTGGAGCCGGTGGCCGAGCTTATCCCGCTTGACGGCCAGATAACGACGGTTCTCGTCGTTCGGCGGCACCTCGATGGGCACCTGTTCCGTCACCTTCAGCCCGAACGCCTCGAGGCCGGACACCTTCTTCGGGTTGTTCGTCAGCAGGCGGATCGTCGTCAGGCCGAGCTCGGAGAGGATCTGGTTGCCGATCCCCCACTCGCGCTCGTCCGCGGCGAAGCCGAGCGCGAGGTTCGCATCGACGGTGTCGAGCCCGGAGTCCTGGAGCTCGTACGCCTTCAACTTGTTGAGCAGGCCGATGCCTCGGCCTTCCTGCGCCAGGTAGAGGAGCACACCGCGCGGCTCGGAGCCGATCAGCTGCAACGCGGCGTCGAGCTGCTCGCCGCAGTCGCACTTCAGCGAATGGAACACGTCGCCCGTCAGGCACTCCGAGTGCACGCGCACGAGCACGTCCTCGGCGCCGTCGACGTCACCCTTCACGAGCGCGACGTGCTGCTTGTCGGTCAGCGTCTCGCGGAACAGCACCGCAGTGAACTCGCCGTACGCGGTCGGCAGACGCACCGAGACCTGGCGCTCGACGAGCTTCTCGTGCCGCCGCCGGTACTCGATCAGGTCGGCGATGGTGACGAGCTTCAGGTCGTGCTTCGCGCAGAACTCGATCAGGTCGGGAACGCGCGCCATCGTGCCGTCGTCTTTCATGACTTCGCAGATCACGCCCGCCGTGTTGAGGCCGGCGAGCCGCACGAGATCGATTGCGGCCTCGGTCTGGCCCGCGCGCCGCAGCACGCCGCCCGCCTTCGCGCGCAACGGGAAGACGTGACCGGGCTGCACGATGTCGTGCGGGCCTTTCGAGGGATCGATCGCGACCTGGATCGTGCGCGCGCGGTCGTGAGCCGAGATCCCGGTGGAGATCCCCTCGCGCGCTTCGATCGACACGGTGAACGCCGTGCCGAAGGTCGTCTCGTTTCGCTCGGTCATCATGCGGAGCCCGAGCTCATCGCAGCGCTCGCCCGTGAGGCAGAGGCAGATCAGCCCGCGCCCCTCTTTCGCCATGAAGTTGACGGCCTGCGGCGTTGCGAACTGCGCGGCGATCGTGAGATCGCCTTCGTTCTCACGGTCGGCCGCGTCGACGACGACCACCATCTTGCCCTGGCGGATGTCCTCGACCGCCTCCTCGACGGTGGCGAATGCGCTCGCGGTGACGCTCATCGACTCATGGTAGAGGGGAGCAGGCGCTCGACGTATTTCGCGAGGATGTCGACCTCGAGATTCACGCCGTCACCCGGTGCGAGCGCGCCGAAGGTGGTCTCCGTGAGCGTGTGCGGGATCAGCGCGACCGCGAAGCCGTCGGCGTCGAGTGCCGCGACCGTCAGCGAGACCCCGTCGACCGCGACCGAGCCCTTTTCGACGCAATAGCGGAGCATGTCGGGCGCCGCGTCGATCCAGATGCGTCTTCCGTCGCCCTCCGGCTCGACCGAGCGGACACGCCCGGTGCCGTCCACGTGGCCCTGGACGACGTGGCCGCCGAGCGGCTCCCCCGCGCGAAGCGCCGGCTCGACGTTGACCTCGTCGCCGGCCGCGAGCTCGCCGAGCGCCGTTCGGGTCAATGTCTCCGGCACTGCGTCGAACGCGATCTCGTCGCCTTGGACGGTGACGACGGTGAGGCAGACGCCGCCGATCGAGACGGAATCGCCGAGCGCGACGCCCGCAGCCGTCGCCGGCGCGGTGATCCGCAGGCGGACGCCCGTGTCGCCGCCGTCGATCCCGGCGACACGTCCGCGCTCCCGCACGATGCCCGTGAACATGCCTCTAAGGCTAGCCGCAGGGTGCAGGCTGCTAACCCCCGCGCGTGCCGAGCGGGCAGGACCCCTGGGTCAGACCCGGGTCTGACCCAGGGGTCCGAGCGCGCGGCGATGGGCGGCCTGTTCACGCCGGTTTCGCGTGCGGCCACAGGATGTGGAAGACGTGACACTTTCGT
Source organism: Gaiellaceae bacterium (assembly GCA_035257065.1). Taxonomy (GTDB): domain Bacteria; phylum Actinomycetota; class Thermoleophilia; order Gaiellales; family Gaiellaceae; genus Palsa-739. The sequence goes on from DATEXK010000326.1 coordinate 10,238, forward strand.
TACGGGGTCTGACCCGGGTCTGGCACTTGGGTGAGTGCCTGTTGGGTCAGACACGATCGAAAGGGACTGGTGCAGATGCGGCGACGCCGCCAGCCGCGCAACGCGGCGACGGCGGGCGCCAGTCGGGACGACAGGATTCGAACCTGCGACTTCCGCCTCCCAAAGGCGGCGCTCTACCAGGCTGAGCTACGTCCCGTGGACGCAGTGTAGGCAGCGGACGAGATAATCGCCCGCGTGGGGGTCACGGTGATCGCGGGAGAAGGGCCGCGGCTGCGCAGGCCGCTCGTCGGCTACGGGATGGTGCTCGTCGCTGCGGCGCTCTTCGGGGTCAACGGCTCGGTCGCAAAGGTCGCGCTGTCGTCGGGCATGTCGTCGCTCCGCCTGACGGAGGCGCGTTGCGCCGGCGCCTGCCTCGGCTTGCTGCTGATCGTGCTCGTGCGATCGCCGGCAGCGCTCCGGATCAGCCGCGCCGAGGTGCTGCGCCTCGCGGTGTTCGGCGTCTGCGGCGTCGCACTCGTGCAGCTCTTCTACTTCCTCGCTATCCACCGGCTCGCGATCGGGATCGCGCTGCTGATCCAGTACCTCGGGCCGCTGCTCGTCGCGATCTACGCCCGCACGTTCGGCCACGAGCACGTCCGCCGGCGCATCTGGGCCGCGCTTGCGCTCTCCCTCACCGGGCTCGCGCTGATGGTGGAGCTCTGGCAGGGCGTCGCGCTCGACGGGCTCGGCGTCGTGTTCGCGCTGATCTCGGCCGTGATCTTCGCGGCGTATCTCCTGCTCGCCGAGTACGAGGTCGGCCTCCGCGACCCCGTCTCGCTCATGGCCTGGGGGTTCTTCTTCGCGACGGTCTTCTGGACGGTCGTGCAGCCGTGGTGGAGCTTCCCGGTGGGCCGCGTCGCGAAGACCGTCTCGCTCCAGGGACGTCTCACGGATTGGCACCTGCCGGTCTGGGCGCTCGTGCTGTGGGTCGTCGTGCTCGGCTCGATCGTCCCGTTCGTGCTGATCGTCGGAGCGCTACGGCACGTGAGCGCGACCCGCGTCGGGATCGCGGCCATGCTCGAGCCGGTCGTGGCGACGATCGTCGCCTGGGCCTGGCTGCGCGAGACGCTCACGCCCGTGCAGCTCGCCGGAGCAGGCGTCGTGCTCGCGGCCATTCTGCTCGCGCAGACCGCGCGTTAGTCAGCGTCCATGAGCGTGCGCAGCGCGGCGACCTTCTCGCCCCGCAGCTCGTCGCGCTCACCGCGCTCGATGCGGGCGAGCAGCTCACGGACGAGCGGCGCGAGCTCGAGCGGGTTGAACGGCTTCGTCACGTAGTCGACGCCGCCGATGTCGAGGCCGCGCGCGCGATCGCGGAACTCCGCGCGCGCGGTGAGAAAGATGATCGGAATCTCGTTCGTACGCTCGTCCTCGAGCAGCTGCTCGGCGACCCGCCAGCCGTCGAGGCCGGGCATCATCACATCGAGGAGCACGACGTCAGGCGTGTGCTCTCGTGCTTGCTCGAGCCCGCTCGGCCCGTCGGCCGCTTCGATCACCTTCATGCCCTCGGCCTCGAGGTTGACGCGACACAGGAGCCGGATCGGCGCCTCGTCGTCGATCACCAGCACGCGCGTCATCGAATCATCTCCCATACGCCGCTATACCCTGCCCGATCTCGCGTCATGCCTGCCTCGGTCTCGTAACACCGCGAGCGGCAACTCGAACGCGAACGTCGAGCCCTCCCCTTCGCGCGACTCGACCCAGATCCTGCCGCCCATCGCCGTGACGAGACCGCGGGCGATGAAGAGCCCGAGCCCGGTGCCTCCCTCGCCCACGCGCGACTCGGCGTCGGTGCCGCGGTAGAACTTTCGGAAGATCTGATCCTGGTCGGCCTGCGGGATGCCGATCCCCTCGTCGGCGACGCTGACCTCAATGGTCTCGCGCTTCCGTGCCGCGCCGACGGTGACCGTGCCGCCGGCCGGCGAGTACCTGAGCGCGTTGTCGAGCAGAATCGAGAACACCTGGCGGAGCTTGTCCGGGTCCGCGTGCGCGCCGAGCGGCTCGAACGGGAGGTCGACGACGAAGCTGTGCCCGTTCGCACTGGACTCCTGCATGCTCTGCACGACCTGACCGACGACGTCGCGCACGTCGATGGGCGCAAGGTGCACCTGCAGGTCTCCGGTGTCGAGACGTGCGACGTTGAGCAGCGCGTCGACGATCCCGGTGAGACGCTGTGACTCCGACGCGATGTAGCCGAGGAAGGTGAGCCGCTCCTCGTCGCCGAACATCACGTCGCGTCTCAGCAGCGTCTCCGCAAAGCCGTAGATCGACGTGAGCGGCGTGCGTAGCTCGTGCGACACCGTAGAGACGAAGTCCGATTTCATCTGCTCGACAAGCCTGTCGGCGGAGATGTCGCGGAACGCGAAGATGCGGCCGGCGACGACGCCCGCCGGATCGCGCATCACCGCCTCCGTCACCGAGAGGAGGACTTCCTCGCGGCCGCGCATGATCGGCACGAGGCGATCGCCCTGCGGCGTTTCCGTCTCGGACTCGAGCGTGCGCTGGAGCACCTCGACAGGCGTGCGCCCGAGGGCGTCCTCCGCGGGGACGCCGGTGATCTGCTCGGCGGCGGCGTTCCACAGGACGACCGCGCCCTCGCGGTCGACCGCGACGATTCCGTCGGCGATGTTCGCGAGGATCGCGAAGCTCCGCTCCTTCTCGAGCGCGACGCGCTGATACAGCTCGGCGTTCGACAGCGCCGCCGACGCGCTCGCCGCGAGCGCCAGCATCGCCTCGACCTCGTCATCGCGCCAGGGGCGCGGCTCGGCGGCATAGACCGCGAGCACGCCGAGCGGCGCGCCCTCCGGCCCGGCGAGCGGAACGCCGAGATACGCGGCGTTGCCGCCGCTCAGCATCGGATCGAGCTGGCGCAGGCGCGGATCGGCTCCGGCGTTCTCGAGCGCGACCGGCGATCGCGACTGCACGACGTCGCCCGAAAGCCACGCGTTCGCGGGGCTGCGACTCCCGAGCGCCTCGTCCGCGCCGCGGCCCTCCGCCGCGCTGACTACGAGCTCGTCGTCTTCGAGCACTCTGATCGCGCACGCATCTGCATGCACGAGCTCCGGCGCCTGCTGCACCACCTCGTCGAGCACGGCGGCCGGGTCGAGCTCGGTCGTGAGGAGACGCCCGGTGCGTGCAAGCTGCTGCGCCAGCGCGCGGGCGCTGCGCTCGGCCTCGAACAATTCACTGCGGTCGAGCGCTCCACGCGTCGCGTCTGCGAGATGGCGGGCAAGCTCGAGGTCGTCGTCGCTGAACGTCCGCTCTTCCGCGAAGAAGGCGATCACCAGGCCGCCGGATTCGTGGCGCGGCGCCTCCACCGGCACCGAGAGCAGCGACCGGAAGCCGGCCTCCGCCGCGGCGCTCCGCCATCCTGCGGGCAACCGATCGTCGTCAGCGAGTGCTGGAGCGGCGAGCATGCGCCCTTGTGAGGCGGCGCGAGCAAGCGACTCGTGCTCCATGCCGATCCCGTCCTCGAGCACGTCGGTGAGCTTCTCCGATAGATCGTGTGAGCCCGCCAGCGCGAGCCGCTCTCCGTGCGGCATCAGCACGGCAGACGACACGGCACCGAGCGCCTCGGCCGCAGCCTGTGCAACCGCGTCGAGCGTCGCCGCGCGCGAGAGCGACTGACCGAGGACGGAAGCGATGCGGTAGAAGCCCCGCTGCACCCGGCCCTGCCGAGCGCTGAGAGTGAACGTCTCGGCATTCCGCAGCACGAGCGATGCAAGGCCTGCGAACGCCTCGAGCGCATCGGTCTCACTCGCGTCGAACGGCGTCGAACTACGCCGGCCGACGCCGATCACGCCTTGCACGTCGCCGGTCCAGCGCATCGGCGCGACGATCACGTTCGTGAATCCGTCGTAGGCTCGATGCGGAACCTGTGCGGCGACGTGCGCGTAGTCGGCGGCGGCGAGCGGACGGCCCTCGCGGATCGCCTGGCCGGCGAGGCCCACCTCCGCCGCGAACTCGACGCCGACGAGTGACTCATCCAGCCCGTGCACCGCGGCGCAGCGCAGCACGTGCCGCTCCCGGTCGTAGAGGTAGCAATCGGCGGCGTCGGCCTGCAGCAGCCCGGTGAGCTCGTCGACCAACCGCTGGAGCACGGTCTCGAGCTCGAGCTCACCGCTCAACACCTGCGCGGCGCGCAGGAGTGCGCTCTGCTGCCCGATCCGGCGCAGTTCCTCGGCGTCGCGCTCCGTGTCGCCGCTCTCGACGATCGCCGTCCGCTCCGCGGCGGGGCGCCGGCGTGCCACACGGCCGAGGACGAAGCCGGCCGCGAGCGCGCCGACGAGCGCCACCACGCTCACGGAAGCGAGCGCGAGGCCGTTCAGGCCGAAGACGGACGACTCGATTGGGGACATACTGGGCGAGACGATGATACGGAGGGGCGGCACCCCGGGGTGCCTGTTCGGCTTGTTTCCGGCGCCCGGGCCCGATTCCTCCGCATTGCAAAGATGGGCCGTCCGGCCCATTGTCCGCGCCCGAGAGGGTCGATAGCGTCCGGCCACTGGGCGATGCGAACCGCGGTGCGCGTTCCTGGCTTTGCAGCTCCGTGGTGAGCACTTGAGAGAGCCCGTCGTAACGACCCCCCGAGCGGCGGGCTTTCTCATTTGTAGACCGCGCTGACGCGGACTTTTGTCTGCCGCGGCTATTCTGGCCGCGCCTTGGTTAAGAAGGTCCTCCTCGCTTCACCACGTGGCTACTGCGCCGGTGTCGAGCGAGCCGTCGAAACGGTCGAACGTGCGCTCGCGCTCTACGGCAAGCCCGTGTACGTCCGGAAGCAGATCGTCCACAACTCGCATGTCGTGCGCGAGCTCGAGGAGCAAGGCGCGATCTTCGTCGACTCAGTCGAAGCGGTGCCGAAGGGTGCGCCGGTCGTCTTCTCCGCGCACGGCGTCGCGCCGGCCGTCCGCGAAGCCGCCGACGCGCGTGACCTGACGTCGATCGACGCAACATGCCCGCTCGTGACGAAGGTGCACACGCAGGCACGCCGATTCGCGCAGCGCGGCTAC
>DATEXK010000327.1:0-3869 GCA_035257065.1 Gaiellaceae bacterium
GCGCGCCGGTCGCCCTGATGGTGGAGCTCGATGATCCGCGTGCGCCGGGCCGTGACGAGGCCGTACTCGGCCGCGACAAAGAACGCGTTGAGCAGGATCAGGACCGCAACGCCGACGAGCTCGTAGAGGAGTCTCACGCCCTCACTCCGAGGGCGTCCGTACTAGGCGGTATCTCGTCCACCAGGCTTCGGCGAAGTATAGGTAACCGTGCGGTCGTCCTCGCTGCGCGCAGCCCGCCCGAGAACGACCAGCCGCTCGAGATGGGAGAGCGTCTCCGCGACGGCGAAGCGCCGCTGGATCGGCGGCAGCTCCCGGCCGAAGAGCGCATGCGAGATCTCGTAGCCGCTTCGCGGACCGGTGTCGAGCGCTGCCTCGGTGCGGTCGAGCCGCTCGTCGTGATGGCCGACGATCACGAGCGCCCGCTCGGCCGGCTCGTCGACGGTCGCACCGTGCCCGCCGTACGAGACGCGCGGGCCGAGGTCGGCGATGCGGCGGAGCGAGTCGAGATAGTCGCCGAGGGGATCGGGCCTGCTCTCCGGATAGAGCCCGACAGCGGGCGTGATCGGCGTGAGGATCGAGTCGCCCGCGATGAGCACGCCGTCGCGGTAGAGGCAGAGGTGCCCGTCCGCGTGCCCCGGCGTCACGAGCACGCGCCACCCGTCGATCTCGTCCCCCGGGTCGACGAGCGTCGGATTCCAGACGAACTGCACGAAGTCGGCGAAGACGTGACCGGAGTCGATCATCTCCTGCACGAGCTCGGCGGGAACGCCGTGACGCTCGAACCAGACGGCGATGCGCTCCGGCCAGTCGCCGGAGCCCCAGACCCGCTCACACTGGGCGTAGTCGAGGCGCCCCTGGAATACGGGCGCGCCCGTCGCCTGCGACGCGGCCTCGGCGCCGCCGACGTGGTCGGGGTGCATGTGGGTGATGAAGATCCGGACGACCGGCCCGTCGACCTGGGCGAGGATGTCCTCCCAGGGCGTCTCCATCAACCCGAGACCCGTGTCGACGAGCGTCCAGCCGTCGTCGCTGCGGAGGAAGTAGCAGTGGACGTGCTTCGGCCCCGTCGGCAGCGGCAGGGTCAGCCGCAGGATCCCCGGCTCGACCTCAGTGGGCGTTGCGAACGTATGTTCGATATGCTGCTTCACTATTGCCGCCCACCGGGGGATGAACGTCGAGTATCGCGAAGAGCCGTGCCGCTCCGCGCTGAACCGGGTGCAGGGCATGGGCTTCGGCTGGTCGCTGAACCCGTACATGGGCTGCGTCCACCGCTGCACGTTCTGTTACGTGCGTGCGTTCGAGCGGCGCGCCGACCGCCCCTCGGACGACCGCTACGGGTCGAGCATCCGGGTCAAGACGAACATCGCCGAGGTGCTGCGCCGGGAGCTCGCCCGGCCGTCGTGGCAGCGCGAGGGAGTCGTGATCGGCGCCGCGACCGATCCGTACCAGCCGGCGGAGGGCCGCTACCGGCTGACGCGGGCCTGCATCGAGGTGCTCGGAGCAGCGGCCACGCCGATCCAGTTGATCACGCGCGGGCCGATGATCGTGCGCGATATCGACGTGCTCGCAGCCGCAGCGAAGCGGGCGAAGGTGGGAATCATGTTCTCGATCCCGACGATCGACCCCGAGATCTGGCGGCGCACCGAGCCGGGGACCGCCCCGCCCCAGCAGCGCCTGCGCGCGCTCACGCAGCTCGTCGAGGCGGGGATCAAGGTCGGTGTCGGCATGGCCCCGATCCTGCCGGGGATCAGCGACAAGCCGGAGCTGCTCGCCGCCGTCGTCCGTGCGGCGCGCGAGGCGGGCGCGACCGGCATCTGGGCGAACCTCCTCCACCTGCGCCCGGGCACGAAGGAGCATTTCCTCGCGGCGCTCGAGCGCGACTGGCCCGACCTCCTGCCCGAGTACGAGCAGCGCTACGCGCGCGGCGCGTACCTCCCGGCGGCGCAAACGAGCCCGGTGCGCGACCGCGTCCGCGAGCTTGCACGCACCCACGGAATCCGCGACAGGCGGCGGATCAAGCTCGAGCCGCCGGAGGATCCGGAGCAACTCCAGCTCGGCGTATGAGCACCGCAGCTAGTTGTTCTCGGCGCTGGGCCATAGAATCGGCTGACCGTGAGCACAAATGAGATCACCTGCCTGATCGTCGACGACCACGAGGTCGTGCGGGAGGGCCTGCGCCTCTCGCTTTCGCGCGCGCCGCACATCCGCGTCATCGGCGAGGCGGCCGACGGCGAGAGTGCAATTGCACTCGCCGAGCGGCGCCGCCCGAACGTCGTGATCATGGACGTCCGGATGCCGGGGATGGACGGCCTGGAGGCGACGAAGATCCTCACCGAGCGGGTGCCGGAGACCGCGGTGCTGATCTTCACGGCCTACAGCGAGCGCAGCCTCCTGAGCCGCGGGCTCGAGTCGGGCGCAAAGGGCTACATCCTCAAGGAGGCGCCGCACCAGACGCTCCTCCGCGCGATCGAGAAGGTCGCGGGCGGCGAGGGATATGTCGACCCGGCGCTCATGCCGGCGTTCCTCACGGGCAAGGACAAGGACGACATGCTCACCGGCCGCGAGCGGGAGATCCTGCAGCTGCTCGCGGACGGGATGTCGAACGCCGACGTCGCGGCGAAGCTCTTCATCAGCCAGGAGACGGTGAAGAGCCACGTCCGCCACATCCTCGCGAAGCTCGAAGCCGACACGCGGACGCACGCGGTCGCCATCGCGCTCCGCGAGGCGATCATCGATTGAGGTTCCAGAGGTCTGATGTGGATCTGACGTGCGTGCGGGGATGGCCCAGACCAAGCGATTTGGCCGGATCCGGCGCCGGGCATAGCGGTACTACGTTCAAGCCGGAGCCGGCCGAAGCGCGCCGCGTATGGGCCACCATCCGTGCGTGCGGCCGATCCGCATCAGACCTCTAAATGAGCGACGAGCCTTCGCCGCGCGCCCTGACCGAGCAAGTCCTCGCTGCCGAGCAAGACGAGCGGCGGCGCATCGCGCTGTTCCTCCACGACGGGCCGGTGCAGTCTCTCGCGGGCGTCGCGTTGATGCTCGACGCGGCGCTCGACTTCATGCGGCGCGGCGAGACCGACCAGGCGGGCGAGGTGCTCGAGAAGGCGATGTTCCGGACGCGGCTGACGATCGGCGAGCTGCGTGATCTCTCCTTCAACCTCGAGCCGGTCGTGCTGCGCGACCACGGCCTCGCGACGGCGGTGAACGCGCTGGCGCAGGACCGCGGCATCGAGCACGGCATCGTGTTCGAGATCGACGTCGCCGCCGCAGAGTCGCTCGGCGAGCGCTCGCAAGCCGCGATCTACCAGATCGTGCGTGAGGCGTTCGAGGGGGCGATCCGCCGCGGGCCGCCGAAGACGTTCTCCGTCCTGATCGTCTCGACGGGCGACGGCGGGCTCGAGGTGACCATCTCCGACGACGCGCCGGGCGAGCGGCGCAAGCGGTCGATCGAGGTACTCGAGGAGCGGGCGCGCACCCTGCACGCGGCGCTGTCGGTCGACCAGGCCGACGACGGGACGACGATGCGCCTCGTCATTCCCACCTACGCCGGCTCCGAGTAAGCTGCCCGCCGACATGACCGACGGCCACCTGCTCTTCGTCTGGAAGACGTCCGGCTACGAGCTCCGCGAGCGGGACGGCGACGTGCCCGCGCTCGGGGCCGACGTCGAGACGGACGGCAAGACGCTGCGCGTGACCAAGGTCGGGCCGTCGCCGCTGCCGCACGACAAGCGGCTCTGCGCGTACCTCGGCCGCTAGCCCGCGAGGTCTTCCGCGGCGGCGAGCCCGAGCACGAGCGCCTGCGCGAGGCCGCTCGCATACCCGCCCGTGGCGACGCCACCCGCGTCCACCCCGGCCGCATACAGGCC
>DATEXK010000328.1:0-2590 GCA_035257065.1 Gaiellaceae bacterium
GCCGTGCGCGCGCCGAGCCTGCGCCGAGTGCTCAACGCGACGGGCGTGATCGTGCACACGAACCTCGGGCGGGCGCCGCTCGCGGAGGAGGCGATCGCGCAGGTCGTCGGAACGGCGCGCGGCTACTCGAATCTCGAGCTCGACCTGAGCGAGGGCACGCGCGGCTCACGGCAGGATCACGTCGCCCCGCTACTGCGGCGACTGACCGGCGCAGAAGCAGCGCTCGTCGTGAACAACAACGCCGCTGCGGTGCTGCTCGCGCTCGCCGCGCTCGGCGAAGGACGCGAGGTGGTCGTCTCCCGCGGCGAGCTGATCGAGATCGGCGACGGCTTCCGCATCCCCGACGTGCTGACGCGCTCCGGCGCGAAGCTCGTCGAGGTCGGGACGACGAACCGCACGCGCGCCAAGGACTACGAGAAGGCGATCCGACCTGAGACGGCATTGCTGCTGCGCGTGCACCAGTCGAACTTCCGTGTCGTCGGATTCACGGAGCTGCCGCGGCTCGAGGAGCTGGCGGCCGTCGCGCGCCGGCACGAGCTTCCACTCGTGGACGACCAGGGCTCGGGCGCGCTCGTCGAGCTTCCCGGCGAGCCGACCGCGAAGGAGTCACTCGCCGCGGGCGCCGACCTCGTGTGCTTCTCCGGCGACAAGCTGCTCGGCGGCCCGCAGGCGGGCATCGTCGTCGGGCGCGCGGACCTCGTCGAGCAGCTGCGACGTCATCCGCTGCAGCGCGCGATGCGCGCGGACAAGCTCACGCTCGCGGCGCTCGAGGGGACGCTGCGCCTCTATCTCGACGCGCCGGAGCGCATCCCGGTGCTGCGCATGGTCGCGCAGGACGCGGGCATCGTGCGCGCCCGCGCCGAGCGGCTCGCGTCGCTCGTGAACGGAACGGTCGAGGAAACGGTCGGCCGCGTCGGCGGCGGTGCGCTCCCGCTTGCGGAGCTGCCGAGCTTCGCGTGCGCGATCGAGGAAGGTCTCGTGGGACCGCTTCGGCAGGGAACGCCGCCCGTCATCGGCGTCGTCCGCGACGGGAAGCTCCTGCTCGACTGCCTCACGCTCGGCGACGCGGAGGTCGACGAGGTCGCGGCCGCCGTCGCCGCCGCGCGCTGACTCCGGCGCGGCGCGTCAGTGCCCGTCGCCGGCGGCGACGAGCGTGACGACCCACACGAGCAGGCTCAACGCGGTGATCCCGGCGCCGGCGCGCGGCCGGCGCCACGCGAAAGCGCCGACGACGAACGAGATCGCGAGCAGCGTGAAGATCCACGACACGGGGACAGCGCCACCGTCGGCGTAGCGGCGCAAGGTCGGGGCGTAGTACGGGTCGTACGTGTAGTCGGTCGCCGTGACGAAGAGGCCCGCGGCGGGTGCGAGCGCCGAGACGGCACGCTCGGCGTTCCATGTCCCTCGGACGGCGACGATGACGCCGACGAACAGCGCGACGATCGCCACCGGACCGACGATCCCCTCACCGGGCGCGGAATCGCCGGGCTGCGAGCCGATGCCGGCCGCGCCGAGCGCAAGCGCGAGCTCGAATACGGTCGCAGCGAGCAAGACGCCGGCAGCGCCGAGGGCGAGCGGTCTGAGCACGGCGCCGAGTCTAGGCCAGTAGCGTGCGCGTATGCCGCTGACCGTCGGGACCGCAGGCCACATCGACCACGGCAAGACGACGCTCGTCGAGGCGCTCACCGGCAAGAACACCGACCGGTTGCCGCAGGAGCGTGAGCGCGGCATCTCGATCGATCTCGGCTATGCGCCGCTCGAGCTGCCCGACGGAACGCAGCTCTCCGTCGTCGACGTTCCGGGGCACGAGCGGTTCGTCCGCACGATGGTCGCCGGCGCGAGCGGGATCGACCTCTTTCTGCTGGTGATCGACGCCGCGGAAGGCGCGCGACCACAGACGCTCGAGCATCTCGCGATCCTGCGCCTGCTCGGGATCGAGCGCGGCGTCGTCGCGCTGACGAAGTCCGACCTCGTCGACGAGGAGACGCTCGAGCTCGCTCGTGCCGAGGCGGAGGAGCTCGTGCCGGGCGCGCCCGTCGTCGCCGTCAGCGCGCGCACCGGCGCGGGTCTCGACGAGCTGCGCACGGCGTTGATGCAGACCGCGCACGCGCAGGAGCACGTCGCGCGCGGCACGGCGACGCGGTTGTACGTCGACCGCGTCTTCTCGCTGCGCGGGATCGGCACCGTTGCGACCGGGACGCTGTGGTCGGGCTCGCTCGGCGAGGGCGACGAGTTGCACGCGGAGCCGGGCGCGCGACCGGTGCGCGTACGGAGCGTGCAGGTGCACGACCACGCCGTCGACCGCGCAGAGCCGGGGCAGCGCGTCGCCGTCGCGCTACCCGGGATCGAGCGCAGGGAGCTCCGGCGTGGCGACGCACTCGTCACGCCGGGCGCGTATCCGTCGAGCTACCGCCTCGACATCGCGCTCGAGTCGCTCGCCGAGATACCGCCACGCGTGCTCGTCCACCATGGGACGACTGCCGTGCTCGCGCGCGTCGTGCTCGTCGGCGAGCGCTGGGCGCAGCTGCGGCTTGCGGAGCCCATCGTCGCGGGGCGCGGCGACCGCGTCGTGCTGCGCGCGGGAACGACC
>DATEXK010000329.1:0-16465 GCA_035257065.1 Gaiellaceae bacterium
GCCTGAGAGCTGCTGTACGTCAGGAGCTCGCCCTTCCAGCTGGAGGACCGTTCAGCCTGCCACAGACCTGTGGCCGAGAGAATCTGCGTAGACCCGATCGCCAAGCGATAGGCGCACGTGTAGCGAACGAAGCGTCGGGACGGCGTCTTGCCGATGGTCTGACCACGATCGACCTGAACCATCACCTGCGCTCGGCTATGTCTCCGCGAAACGACCCAACGAAGAGTGACCCGTGGGGCATATGCGTTCCATGCCACCACGCACTCCTTGACCGTCGGCGGCGGGCCGGAAGCGTCGGCAAACGGAGCGATGGGGTACCGGAGCCCCAGGACAGGCTTGCTGCACTGGACAGGTGGGCAAGCCGTTCGAAGCGCTGACTGTGCCCCAACCGCAGGAATGATCAACACAACGAGTATCGCGATGAAAAGTAGACGCCTCATCTCGCCACCTCCGATACCCCGTCAAGACTCCACGGACATCGGTACATCCCCGCGCGGCCTCTACGCAGCTTCGTAGACGAGATCGGCCGCTACCGCTCGAGCGGAAGCTCGTCGTGCCGCGACCACTCGTGCCACGAGCCCGGGTAGTTGCGCGCGTCGTAGCCCGCGCTACGCAGCGCGAGCGTCGCAAGCGCGGAGCGCGAGCCGGAGTGGCAGTACGCGACGATCTCGGCGCCCTCGGGCAGGCCGACGAGTGCGCGGATCTGCTCCGCCGGCGCCGGCTCGCCCGGCGCTGTGAAGAGCTCGCCGACCTCGACGTGCTTCGCGCCGGGAATGTGGCCCTGCCGCGGATCGCACGCGCTACCGGCCTTGCCCGTGTACTCCTCCGTGCGCCGGACGTCGAGGATCGTCAGCGCAGCGTCGTCGAGCCGCGACGCGAGCTCCTGCCGCGTGGGGAACGCGCGGACATTCGGCCGCAGCGACGACGCACGGACGGGCTCGAGCTCCACCGGCCCGGTCGCAAGCTCTCCCGGCCAGCCGGCGATTCCGCCGAGGAGCGTCGTGACACGCGTGTGGCCCGCGAGCTCGGCCAGCTGCGCAGCTGGCATCGCACCCATGCCGTCGCCGCGGTCGACGAGCACGAGCCGCTCGTCACCGGTGATGCCGTGACGGCGCAGGCGCAACTCGACCTCTTTCGCGAGCTCCAGCACCGTCGCCTCGTCGGCGCCGGGCGGCGGCGAGCCGAGCACGAGCGGACGCGAGCCCGGAATGTGTCCGCGGATGTGGGCATTCGGGCCGCGGACATCGCCCACGACGAGATCCCCCTCGCCGAGGTGCTCGGCAAGCCAGGCAGCGTCGACGACGCGTGGGAAATCTGAGCTGGACATCGCGCCAGAACCTACAGCAGCCGTCTAGCTCACCGGTGCGTAGCCGTGCCCGGCCTCTGCGACGCCGACAACGCCGGCGATCGCCTCGATCAGCTCCGTCGCGGGCGGAAGCTCCGCCGGCGAGACTGCGGTGCGCACGATCTCCCGCACGCGCGCCGGATCGGCGCCGGTCAACCGCGCGAGAACGGTGGGATTCGCGCCGAGGGCAACGACGTCGCCCGGCGGCAGGGGCCCGTAGTACTCCGGTACGGACGCGTACTCGTCGACGGCGCCGCCACGATCGAAGAGTGCGTACCGCACGACCGCGCCCTCCTCGACTCCGATCGCGAGCACGACGCCGCCGAGTGCGTACGAAAGCTCCTTGGCGAGGCGTTGGAGCAGCTTCGGCTCCCGGTCGAGGAGCTCGTCGTGCACCGCGACCCAACCGTTGCGCGGACCGGTGACCGACGTGCCGGCCGAGCGGCCAAGCCGCGGCAGCGCCTTTTGCACCGCGCGCTCGACGGCGCCGACGTCGTCCGTCTGCACGTGCACCGATCCGAACGTCGGGCCGGAGAGACGAGAGAGACGTTGCTCGAGCGCCGTGATTTGCGCACCGAGATTGAGCTGCACGGGCGTGAACCCCCAGCGCTCGTAGATCGCCCGCGCCTCCTCGTTCGTCGCGAGCACGTCGAGCTCGAGCACCTCGACGCCCTGCGCTTTGAGTCGCGCGACCAGTTCGCGGACGAGCTCGGCGGCGACACCGCTGCCCCGTGCACCCGGACGCACGTAGAGACTGGAGAGATAGCCGACGCGCGTGCCGGCTTTCTCGGCGACCGCGAGACCTATCGCTTTGTCGTCGCGCTCCGCGAGCAGGACATGCCACCCCTTGCCGAGGCCGCGCTCGATCTTCGCGAGATCCTCTTCGGTGTCGTCGTCGCGATGAGGCGCGTCCTCGAGCTCGTGCATGAACTCGCGAAAGAGCTCCCGGACGACCGGCAGGTCTGCGTCGGTGGCTTCGCGGATCACGGGATGCGTTGTGAAAGCAAGAGGTAGTGGGCGGTGAGATTCTCGAACGGGTGGAAGCGGGCGCGCGCTTCGCGCACGTCGAGGCCACCATAGAGAGACTCCACCGCCTTGCGGAGCGCGAGGTCGCCCCACGGCCAGGCGTGGGGGCGCGCGAGATGGCGCGCGAGGAACCAGTCGACCGTCCACTCGCCGAGGCCGCGCAGAGCGATCAGCTTCGCCTTCACCTCGTCGTCCGGCAACGCCGCGAGTCCGGCGAGATCGAGCTCCGAGCGGGCGAGCCCGACGACGTACTCCGACTTGCGCCTCGTGAGGCCGATCGCAAAGAGCTCGTCCTCGCTCGCGCTCGCGATCCGCTCGCGGGACGGAAACGACCACGCCACGCCGACCTGCGTGCCGAAGCGCTCGATCAACCGGTTCCGGATCGCGGTCGCCGAGAAGAGGGACACCTGCTGGGCGGTGATCGCGCCGACGAGCATCTCGAACGGGTCGGGGATCAGCGGCGGCCGGAATCCGACGAGCGGCGGCACGAGCGCGCGCAGCACCTCGTCGCCGGTCGCCCAGGCGTAGAACGGCTCGAGGTCGAACGCGAGCCCGACGAGCGCGCGCACGACGGGCTCGGTCTCACGGTCGAGCGGCTCGGCGTCGACGCCGCCCGGCGCCGGCTCGATGCGCAGCTCGCGTCCGCCGACGACGCGGTGCAGTCCCCCCTCGTGCCACACGCTCGCGCGGTCGACCCCGAACGCGCGAAAGCGCTCGGTGCTGAGCGCGAAGTCGAAAGGTCCGGGCACGGCGAGGAGCGCCATGCCCGGACCGTAGACGCAACCTCAGCCGTCGGCGCCGACCTGCTGCGCCAGCTTGCCGAGCCCCGCCGCCGCCTGGTCGAGCGACGAGTCGCTCGAGCTCGAGCTGGGGCCGGAGACCGTCTTGCCGTCGAGCCAGTCCTGCGCCTTCTGAGCGAGAGCCTGCACGCGCCCGTCGATCTTCTGGAGCAGGGCGACGCGGTCGGCCGCGTTCTTGCACTTCGCGTCGGTGCTCGTCGCGCCGCAGGTCTCCTGGATCTTCGCGACCCGGGCCTGGACGTTCGTGTCGAGCTTCGTGAGACGCTCCTCGACCTTGGTCGCGAAGTCGACGCAGCGCTGCGGGGCAGCGGTCGCGCTCGAGCCGCAGCGCTTCGCGAAGCGAAGCTCGACGGTCTGGATGCGAAGCCGCAGCTGCTCGAGCCGCGTGCCGCGCTGACCCTGAGCCGGGGCCTGGGTCGGAGTTGCGGTCGTAGGCGCCGGCGTGCTGCTGCCGGGGGACGTGCCGCCGTTGTCGCCGAATGCAACCGGGACGGCCGCGAGCGCAAAGACGGTGAGTGCAAGAGCGATCAGTCGCTTCATCGGTGGTTCCTCCGTGGGGCGGGGGGATTGTCCTTTCGGATCGCACCGTGGGCGACTTGCGTAATCCGTACCTCTGGCCCGCGTAACGTGTACGTAAGGCGGCGCTAAAGATGCGACGTCAGGCCGGCGCCGCTCGCGTCGCCGTCGTCCGGCGCGTCCGCCGCGGAGCTGTCGTACCACGAGCGCCAGTACACGCCGTCGTCGATACCCTTTGCGAACTTCGAGAGCTTCAGCGGGTTGAACGTGTCGCACATGACGGCGAGCTCGTGGGTCTCGTGCAGACCGATGCTCTTCTCCGCGAGGCCCGGCTGAGGCCCGTGCGGCAGGCCCGACGGGTGCAGCGTGATCGAGCCGACCTCGACGCCCTTGCGCGAGCCGAAGTTGCCGGAGACGTAATAGATCATCTCCTCCGACTGGAGGTTCGAGTGGTGGTACGGGATCGGCACCGCCTCGGGGTCGAAGTCGAGCTTCCGCGGACAGAACGAGCAGATGACGAAGTTCTGGCCGGCGAACGTCTGGTGGGACGGCGGCGGTTGGTGGATGCGGCCGGTGATCGGCTCGAAGTCGTGTACCGAGAACGTCCACGGATAGAGGTAGCCGTCCCACCCGACGACGTCGAACGGGTGATAGTCGACGAGGTAGGTCTGGTAGCCGCCGCGCACGCGAACCTTCACCGCGAACTCGCCTTGCTCGCGCACGGTGCGCAGCTCGGTCGGCGGATGGATGTCGCGGTTGTAGTACGGCGCGCCTTCCACGAGCTGCCCGTACTGGTTTCGATAGCGGCGCGGAATCTCGATCAAACCCGGCGTCTCGAAGACGAGATACCGCTGCGCGCCGACGGGGTCGAAGCGGTAGGTCGTCCCGCGCGGCACGACGATGTAGTCGCCTTCCTTGTACGGCACATCGCCGAACGTCGTCTGCAACGTGCCCGTTCCCTCGTGGACGAAGATCACCTCGTCGCCCTCGCCGTTGCGGAAGAAATAGTCCATCTGCTTGGCGGGCCGGCAGAGCGAGATCTCGACGTCGTTGTTCCACATCAGCAGACGACGCCCACTGATCTCGTCGCCCTCGGGTTTCACGTCGGCGGTCTTGAAGTGCCGGTGCGCGTGCTGGTCGGGCACCCACTCGTCACGCTTGATCTCGTTGAAGCCGTCGAGCTTCATGACCCGGCACGGCGAGCTCAGGTGGTACAGGATCGACTCGTTGCCGGTGAAGCCCTCGAGGCCCATCACCTCTTCCGTGAGCAGCGTCCCGTTCTCCCGGAACTGGATGTGGCGCTTGCGGGGAATCTCACCGAGACGCTGGTAGAACGGCACGACCCGAACCCTAGTCGAGTACGAGAGCGGCGAGACGCCGCCCGACGACCGGCGCGAACTTGAAGCCGTGCCCCGAGCAGGCCGAGCCGACGACGACCCGCCCTTGCCGCTCGAGCACGAACGAGCCGTCCGTCGTCGACGTGTAGAGGCACGTCTCCGCGCCGACCGGCTCCGGGTCGACGTCCGGGAAGCGGTCGCGGACCCACGCGGTCACGCGTGCGACCGACGCCGGGTCCGGAGCGCCCTCGACGTTCGGGTCGACCTCCGCGCCTCCGTGGTGCACCCCGGCCTTGAGCCCGTGGACCGGGTCGTGGAGCGAGTACATCCCATGCCCGCGCGTGATCTCGTCGAGCTCGACGATCGCGGGCGCTGGAGCGCCGCCGCGGCGGAAGTACGCGAGCGTCTCGCGCGTCACCTGCACCGGGACGTCAGGGACGAGCCCGCGTACCCAGGCGCCGGCGGTCACGACGACGGCGTCGGCGTCGAGGTCGTCGAGCGACTCGACCCTCTCCCCCGCTCGGACGCGGGCACCATGCGCGACCGCGAGGTCGAGGAACGCATGCCGCGCGAGGTCGGCGCGCACCGTGCCCGCTTCCGGCTGCAGCAGTGCGTGCCAGCCCCGCGGCAGCACCGCACCGAGCGCGCGTGCGCCCTCCGCGTCGAGCCAGCTGTACTCGACGCCGCAGGCATCGAGACCCGCCGCAGACGACAGCTCAGGCGCCGAGACGAGCTCGACGATGCCGCTCAAGTCGAGGAGCCGCTGACCCGACTCCTCCTCGAGCCCGCGCCAGGCGTCCATCGCCTCGCGTGCGAGGCGCACCCAGTGCGCGTCGGGATACGAGAGGCGGACGATGCGCGTGCGCCCGTGACTCGAGCCGCGATCGTGATCGAGGTCGAACTGCTCGTGCACCGTGACATCCGCTCCGCGCGCAGTGAGCGCCCACGCGGCGGCGCAGCCCATCACGCCCGCTCCAACGACGGCGACCCGCGTCACGCGGGTATCTCTATCCGAGATAGACCCGCTACCGCTCGGCCAGGCGCGCGAGCGCCGGAGCGGAACACGCGAGGATCAGGCCGGCAGCCCCGAGCACTTCCGCCCGGTCGCCGAGCGTGCCGGCGATCACGCGAACCGACGCGGACGCCGCGGCGACGCTGTAGCGCTCGATCGCCGACCGGATCGGATCGAGCACGACGGGCCCCGCAGCGGCGAGCTCGCCGCCGATGACGAGCAGCTCGGGATTGAGGACGTTGACCATGAACGAGAGCGCCGTGCCGATGCCTCACCCGTCGACGATCATGCCGGGGCAGCGGACAAGCTCGAGGACCTCCTGAGGCAGCGGAGGCCGCCGGTTCCGGTGGCAACCCTGCCGTCGCTGATTGCCCAGCTCGTCGCGGTCGACAGGCTGCTCGCGGTGGTCGCGATCAGCGATGCGACGGCAGCACATGGTGACGCGCGCAAGCTCGCCCAGGCGAACAGCGAGCTGGCCAAGGGCGACGCCACCAGCCTGCAGAAGCCGGACGACGCGATCGACCACTACGGGAACGCCTGGCAGCTCGTGCAGCAGGCGAGGCGCCGCTAGGCACGGAGGGCTCGGG
This sequence comes from Gaiellaceae bacterium, assembly GCA_035257065.1. GTDB lineage: Bacteria > Actinomycetota > Thermoleophilia > Gaiellales > Gaiellaceae > Palsa-739. The sequence continues at coordinate 6,624 of DATEXK010000329.1, forward strand.
GGTAAAGCCCGCTGCGGCGGGCTTTACCCCCGGCTACGTTTCTCGCCCGGCGCGATGCGGCACGTACCCTTCGACGGAATCGAGCGAGGAGGAGAGCGTGCCGAGAGCACCCGACGACATGCGCGCGGCGATCATCGAGAACCTGCTCGACAAGACCGGGCGCTCGGTCGGGCAATGGGCTGAGCTCGTGCGCTCGAAGGCGCCCGCGGGCTCGCGCAAGGAACGGATCGCCTGGCTGCAGCGAGAGCACGCGCTCGGTCACGGCCAGGCCTCGACGATCGTGGACTGGGTCGATCGCCCGGAGGTCTTCGAGGAGCCCGACCCCGCGACGCTCGTCGAGTCGATGCTCAAGGGGAAGGAGCTGATCCGTCCGATCGTGACCCGGCTCGCGTCGGTGATCGAGGAGCTCGGCGACGACGTGGCGGTCGAACCGCGCCGGACGTACGTCGCGTTCTCGCGCGTGCGTCAGTTCGCCGTTCTGCAGCCGTCAACGGCGACGCGGCTCGACGTCGGGCTCGTACTCCCGCGCGCGTCGGAGACGCCGCGCCTGCGCCCCGCGGGCTCGTTCGGCTCGGGACGGATCTCACACCGCGTCTCGCTCGCGCACGAGGACGAGATCGACGCGGAGCTCACCGGCTGGCTGCGCAGCGCCTACGACGGCGCGGCGCCGCGGCGCTGACCGACGCGATTCCGCAGCACGCCGATTCCCTCGACCTCGAGCTCGACGACGTCACCGGGCTGCAGCCACCGGCCGTCGTTGCGCTCGAGGATCGAACCGCCGCCGACCGTGCCCGACCCGATCACATCACCCGGCAGCAGGCGCGTGTTGTGCGAGGCCTGCGCGACGATCGTCTCCCACGAGTGATAGAGGTCGCGCAGGTTCCCGCGTGAGCGCTCCTCCCCGTTGACGCGCGCGATCATCTCCGCCTCGCTGCCGTCGAACTCATCCGTCGTGACGACGACGGGGCCGATCGACGTCGCAAAGTCCTTGCCCTTCGCAGGGCCGAGGCCGACGCGCATCTCTACGGCCTGGAGATCGCGCGCGCTCCAGTCGTTCATCACCGTGAAGCCGGCGACGACGCCCCCGGCGCCGATGATCGCCGCGACCTCGAGCTCGTAGTCGAGCTGCGCGCTGCCGTCTGGGTACACGATCTCGTCCTCCGGGCCGCGGATCGACGCCGGGTTCGAGAAGTAGAAGACGGGAATCTCGTACCACTCCTTCGGCACCTCCTGGCCGCGAAGCGCCCGTGCGTTCCGGCTGTGCTCCTCGAACGCCGAGAAATCGCGGATCGACGGCGGTTGCAGCACGGGTGGCCGCAACACGACGTCGGCAAGTGCGTACTCCGCGTGCTCGCGCGCGGTGCCGCCGCCCGTGAAGAACGCCTGGAGCGTTTGTGCAGCGAGCTGGACGACACGGTCGCCCTCGATCCGCCCGGGCCAGCCACGCTCGAGCTCGCCGTCCTTCGGGCTGAACATGCAGAGCTTCACAGACGCGGCTCCGTGTGCACGAGCACATCGGCGATCTCCGGCCGCTCGTTCCGGATCAGCTCCTCGACGCGGCTCGCTTCCGCATGGGCCTCGGCGAGCGACGTGCCGGCCGATAGCGGCAGGGTGAGATTGACGACGAGCCCGTCGCCCGTGTGCACGAAGTGCAGGTCCCTGGCCTCCGCGCCGGTCGCTGTCAGGACGATGCGCGCAACGACTTCGCGCACTATGGCGACATCCGCCGCCGCAAGGTTCGTCCCCTCCGCGTCCTCCGAGAGCGGCTCGAGGTGGGTGTGGACGGACGAGACCTCGGGCAGCTCCGCGACAATCGCGCGCTCGACCTCCTCCGCGGTCTCGTGCGCCTCGTCGAGCGAGAGCGCGCCCGGCAGCTTGAGGTGCAGCGAGACCTCGGTGCCCGCCGCGGTCGAGACCACGCTGACGTTGTGTACTTCCCGCACGCTCCGCACGCCGAGGGCGGCGGCAAGCGCACGCTCACGCACTTCCGCACGGTCGCCGAGCGGCTCCACGTGCACGACGACGTCCGCTTCGGGAAGCGCCGCCTGTACTGCGCGCTCGACCGCGTCCGCAGCCGCATGGCCCTGTCCGACGGCGGCGTCGATGGAGACACCGATGACGACGTCGGCGAAATAGCGACCTGCCGCCTGGCGCATGCGCAGCCGCCGGAGCTCGACCGCCGGGCGGATGTCGACGATCGCAACGCGCGCCGCCTCCTCGGCGTCGGCGGGAACGATGTCCATGAGCACGCCGACGTTGCGCCGCATGAGCCGCACCGCCGCGACGAGCACGATCGACGCGACGAACAGCGCCGCGATCGAGTCGGCCTTCACGTAGCCCTCGCGCACCAAGACGAGGCCGACGAGCACGGCGACAGAGCCGGCGAAGTCGCTCGCGAAGTGCAGGGCGTTCGCCGACAGCGCCGCGCTCCCGTAGGTGCGCGCAGCACGCGCCGAGGCAACGGTGCGACTCACGTCGAGGGCGAGGACGACGCCGATCACGGCGAGCGCCCACGACGGCGCGTGCACCGTGGGGTGCGTCGCGCTGGTGAGGCGCATGATCGCCCGCCAGACGATCACGAGGCTCGCGAGCACGAGGATGGTGCCCTCCGCGAGCGCCGAGAGGTGCTCGGCCTTGCCGTGCCCGTACTGATGGCCGGTGTCGGCCGGCTTGACCGCGACACCGACGGCGAAGAACGTCAGCAGCGCCGCGATCAGGTCGGTGCCGGAGTGCACCGCCTCGGAGAGGAGCCCGAGGCTGCTCGTAGCAAGGCCCGCGCCGAGCTTCAGCCCGATCAGGGCCAGTGCGGCGAGGACGGAGAAGAGCGCGGTGCGGCGCGGCGCAGTCATTGAGCGCCGTAGCGTACGCGGCGCGTCAGCGCACGGGTGCGAGCGACCAGATCACGGCGTCCGCGCGGCGCGAGAAATGACAGAGCGGCGGCCCGTCGAGCCTGATCGACGAGATCGTCGTGAGGTCGAGCTTCGCCGCGGCCTTCTGCAAGGGCCAGGGCTCGTGATGGATCTCGGCCCGCTGCAATACGCCACGTTCGTCCGTCGTATACAGGCAGTACCGCTCGGTGAGGAACGATTCGAGCGAGCCCGGCTCGGCGGTGAACACCCGGCCCTCGGGCCGGTAGCTGCCGCTGAAAACGCGCCCGCGCTCGTCGAGCCGCGCACACTCGTAGTCGATCCACTCGCCGCGGCGCTCGGCCGACATCCGCGCGTGGAAGTACGGAAGCTTGTACGTCCGCCGCGCGACCTCGACGGCGAGGCGGCTCGACGCGTCGAGGCTGAAGAACCAGATGCCCGGCTTGCCGTCGGCGGCGCGCACGTACGTGCGCACGTTCAGCTCGAGGAATGACGAGACGCCGGGCAGCGGCAGCGTCCCGCGCAAGCGCATGCCGGTGACGCGGAACGGCGTGACGCCGAGCCACGCGCTGCCGTCGTGCAGCTCGACCTTCAGCTCCGCCGGCACGCGCGCGCGGAGGTCCTCGACCGGCACGCGCCAGTGCGCGAACAGGATGTCCTCCCAGGTCTGCCCCATCGTCCAGCCGCGCTCGGGCAAGGTCCAGGGCCGGTGCTCCAGGTGCTCGACCGACCGGGCTTGCCGCTGAACGGAGTCGAAGTCGAGCATCAAGCCCCTACAGGTTGCCGCGGAGCGCCTGCTCGCGCTCGATCGCCTCGAACAGCGCCTTGAAATTGCCGTCACCGAACCCGCGCGCGCCGTGACGCTCGATCACCTCGAAGAACATCGTCGGCCGGTCCTGCACGGTCTTCGTGAAGATCTGCAGCAGGTAGCCGTCATCGTCGCGGTCGGCGAGGATCTTGTGCCTGCGCAGGTCAGCCCAATCCTCGCCGATCTCGCCGACGCGGTCGCCGACGTCCTCGTAGTACGCGTCGGGGGTGTCGAGGAAAATGATCCCCCGCTCCTTCAGCGCTTCGACGGTGAGGACGATGTTCTCCGACGCGAGCGCAATGTGCTGCGCACCGGCGCCGCCGTAGAACTCGATGTACTCCTCGATCTGGCTCTTGCGTTTGCCTTCGGCCGGCTCGTTGATCGGGAACTTGATCTTCCCCTCGCCGTCCGCCATCACCTTCGACATCAGGGCCGAGTACTCGGTGGAGATGTCGTCGTCGGTGAAGCTGATCATCTCGGTCATCCCGAAGACACGCTCGTAGTACTCGACCCAGTCGTTCATGCGGCCGAGCTCAACGTTTCCGACGATGTGATCGACGTTCAGCAGCCCGACACCGCTGCGCGGATTGCCGTTCGACGACGCGGAGACGTAGCCCGGCTTGAACGGGCCGGTGTAGTCCTTGCGGTCGACGAACGTGTGGATCGTGTCGCCGTACGTCGCGATGGCCGCCGTCTCGATCGTGCCGAACTCGTCCTCCTGCCGCGTCGGCTCCGCGACGCCGCGCGCGCCGCGCTGAACCGCTTGCCGGTACGCCTCGGTCGCGTCGGGAACGGTGAGCGCGATGTCCTTCACACCGTCGCCGTGGCGCGCCTGGTGCTTCGTGATGTCGCTCTCCTCCCGGACGGGGGACGTCACGACGAGCCGGATGTCGCCCTGCTCGAGCACGTACGAGGCGCGGTCGCGCACGCCCGTCTCCGGCCCGGAGTACGCGGTGCGCGAGAAGCCCATCGCGTGCTCATAGAAGTAGGCGGCCTGCTTGGCGTTGCCGACCCAGAGCTCGACGTAGTCCCAGCCCAGCAGCGGCATGAAGTCTTCGGCCATGCCGGGAGATTATGCCCCCGGCGGAGGTGGCCGAATCCTTACTGGATGCGAGCGAATGCCTTACACGCCGTGCGTACCGTTCGGCCCACGTGACCAGGCGCCTTTGCTTCCTGATCGCCGTCGCCGCGGCCGCCGGCACACCTGCCGCAGCCGCGGCGACACCCGTCGTCCCCATGTTCACGCAGCATCAGATCGCCGCGACGGTGCCCCCGCTCGCCTACGTGCCCGCACGGCTCGCGATCGGCTGGCGCTACGAGCGCTGGACTCACGCGGGAGCGTTGCGCATCTTCTTCGCGAACAAGGCGGGCCGGGAGATCGCGTTCATCGCTTCGCTCTTCCACGGCTCGTGCCGCGCCGGGATGGAGAAGAGCTTCCAGCTCGACGGCGTGAAGGTGTGGTGGTCCGACACCGTGGACGAGCAGCAGGCCTGGCGCTGTGTCAACGGCGTCAAGCTGATCGCCATGACGTTTCTAGGGCCCGACCGCTTCGCCGACGTCGGCCTCGGCCGCATCGCCGCGTCCGGTCACCGCATTCGTTAGCGGCCGCCGTCGCACGCGCTCGAGCGCGATCCCGGCGAAGATCAGCAGTCCGCCCGCGATCTCGGCCGGCCGCAGCTTCTCCGAGAGGAGGAGAACCGCGAACATCACCCCGAAGAACGGCTGGAGGTTGTTGAAGAGCGTGGCGCGTGGCGCGCCGACGATGCTCACCGCGGTGAACCAGAGGATGTTCGTGAGGAAGAGCGGTCCGACCACCGCGTACCCGAAGCCCGCCCAGACCTTCCAGCCGAACGAGAACTGCTGCGTCGAGATCTGCGGGACGCTGACGAGCGCGAGCGGAATCCAGCCGATCCCGAGCACGAGCGCGCTGATCCGGTACGGCGAGTAGCGCTTCATCAGCGGCGCGATCGCGATCGTGTAGCAGGCCCAGGTCAACGCGGTGGAGATGCCGAGGAGAATCCCCTTGTACCCGGCCAACATCCCGCCGCCCGTGCCGACTGCGACGAGCGCCACGCCGATGAACGTGAGCGCAACGCCGGCCCAGAACGAGCGCTGGAGCCTGCCGTGCCGGAGTGCGAGCCCGAGCAGCCCGACGAAGACCGGCGTCGTCCCGAACAGGAGAGAGAGGGTCGACGCCTCCCCGAGCTTGAGGCCGTAGACGAAGCAGATCTGGTTCACGAAGATCGTCGCGGCGGCGAACAGGACGAGCTTGACGTCGCTGCGCGCGATGCGAAAGGAGCGCTCCCGGTAGTACGTGAAGGCCCAGAACAGCGCGATGGCGGCGAAGTAGCGGATCGTCCCGTATGCGAGCGGCTTCCAGCCGTGCTGGAGCATGTACTTCGAGACGGTGACGTTGAGCGCCCAGAGGAGCACCGCCCCGAGCAGCATCGCGTCCACGGGAGAGGCTCGACGCACGTGTCCGAGCGTACAGTCGGTTAGGCTTCGCTCGATGGCCGAGCCCACCCTTGCCGACGTCGACGCCCTCGTCGGGCCTGCGACGCCGCACTTCGCCTACCAGCTGCGCGCCCGCGTGGAGGAGCTCGTCCGGGACCTACCGGAGACGCATCCGGTTCGCCGCTACGGCGAGGAGAAGCTCGTGCTCCTCGATCGGCTCGGGCACGCGTCCTCCAAGGCGCACGACGGCGGTCGCGAGCCGCGCTCCCGGCCCGGCTGGGACGAGCTGCCGAGCTCCGCGCCGGTGGCCAGACCCGGACGAAGTTCATGATCCCGGCTCTGGCCACCGGGTGCGTTGCTTGGGGACCTCCGGCCCGGGCAGACGAACCTCACCCGCACGCGCGATGAGCCTCGACGGCTCGTCGGTGCTCGTCACCGGCGGCACACGGGGGATCGGACTGGCAATCGCGCTGCGGCTCGTCCGGGACGGCGCGAAGCGCGTCGTGCTCGGCTACATGCGCAACGACGCCGCAGCCGAGCAGGCGGCAGAGACCGTGCGCGCGGCAGGCGGTGAGCCGATTCTCGTGCGCGGCGAGGTGTCGAAGACAAGCGTCGTCGCAGAGCTCGCGTCGCACGGGCCGTACCGCGTCGTCGTGCACAACGCCGCAACGGGCGTGATGCGCTCCGCGCTGGAGACCGACGACAAGCATTGGGACTGGACGATGAAAGCGAACGCACGCGCCATGCTCGCAATCGCGCGCGTCACCGCGCCGACGATGGACGAAGGCTCGTCGTTCGTCGCGATCTCGAGCCTCGGCTCGCAGCGCGTGCTCGAGAACTACGTGCTCGTCGGGACGTCGAAGGCCGCGCTCGAGTCGGTCGTGCGCTATCTCGCCGTCGAGCTCGCGCCGCGCGGCATCCGCGCGAACGCCGTCTCGGGCGGCGTCGTCGACACCGGCGCGCTCGAGCACTTCCCGAACAAGGACGAGATGCTCCGCTCGGTCGAGCGCACGCCGGCCGGCCGTCTCGTCGAGCCCGACGACATCGCCTCCGCCGTCTCGTTCCTCTGCTCCCCCGATGCCGCCATGGTGTGCGGGCAGACGCTCATCGTCGACGGCGGCTTTTCCCTGTTGGCCTGATGGAGCCCACGGAACGCAACCGCAGAGCGTGGGACGAGCGCCATCTCGGACGATCGGCGCCGCGGCTCGGCCTGCCTGCGATCGTACGTGTGACGCTCGGCGACCTGACGAAGAAACGCGTCCTGCACTTGAGCTGCGGCAGCGGCGAAGGCGCAGCCGAGCTGGCGGAGCTGGGTGCGGTCGTCACCGCGATCGACGAGTCGGCGGAGTTGCTCGACGCTGCGCGCGAGCGCTGGCCCTCGATTCTCTGGGTACAGGGCAACGTGCAGGCGCTTCCGTCGGAGCTGCGTCGTCGTCGCTTCGACCTCGTGTACAGCCCGGAAGGCGTGCTCGCACGGCTCGAGGATCTCGACGGCTGGGCACATGGGATCGCAGCGGCGATGCCGTCGCGCGGTGAGCTGCTGATGTACGAGGAGCATCCGGTCGCAGAGTGCGTCGACCGGCTGCTGCGCTGGCACCACGACTACTTCGACGAGTCGCTGTCGGGCGAGCGGCTGTGGCGACTCGGGCAGGTCGTCACCGCGATCGGCCGCGGCGGGATGAAGGTCGAGGCGCTCGAGGAGTATCCGGGCGACGCAGCGTGGCGGCGGCACGACCGCCGCGTGCCGGGCAGCTTCCTGCTCTACGCGCGTCGCGAGTCCTAGCACCGTCCTACGGTCAGAGCGCGATGAGCTCGGACACGGTGACGAGCTCGAAGCCGCGCGCCAGCAGTTCCGGTACGAGCGTCGCAACGGCCTGAACCGTCGGCCACCGATCGGGACGGCTGCTGCTGTCATGGAGCGGCCGGCCGTCGTGCAGATCGATGATCGATCCTCGCTCGACGCGAGGAAGCAGGTCGTCGACGATCTCCGCCGCCGAGGGGAGACTCCAGTCTTCCGTCCAGACCGAACACTGCACCGTCCACTCGAAGCCGCACTCCGCGGCAACATCGAGCACGTCGGGTGAGACCCTGAAGTACGGCGGCCGGAAGATCTTCGGGGCTGCACCGACGACGCCGGCGACCAGGTCGCTCGTCGTCGTGAGCTCGGTCCGGATCTCTGCGCGGGAGAGATCCGGTAGCGCAGGGTGCGTGAGGGTGTGATTGCCGATCTCGTGTCCTTCGGCGGCAGCACGTGCGAGGACGTTCTCGCGTCCCCGAATCGCGCCGCCCACGACGAAGAACGTCGCGCGGACTCCCTCGCGGCGCAACGTCTCGAGAATGGGCTCCGTCCACTCGGCCGGACCGTCGTCGAACGTCAGCGCGACGACGTCGGCGGAGAGATCCGACCGACTCTCGATCTCCTTGGAGGGAAGCATCGCCACACGATAGATCCGATTGATCGGCGGCTCTACTGCCCTTCGACGATCATCAGCTGGTTCGCGTCGTGGTCGCGGAAGAAGAACAGCAGCGGCACGGTGCCGTCGCCGCCCATCAGCTCCGCGTCGACGTCGACGCCCTTCCCTTTCAATTCGGCGTGGTCGCCGCGCGGGTCGGCCGACACGAACGCGATGCCCGTCATGCGGCCTGGCTGATACTCGCCGCGCGGCGGCACCAGTGCGATCGCGGTGCCACCACCGGGTGGCGCGACCTCGACCCAGCGATCGCCCTCCCCGAACGGGACGTCCGCAACGAGCGAGAAGCCGAGCGTGTCGGTGTAGAACGCGATCGCGGTGTCCTGGTCTGACACCGGGACCATCACCCTGCCCATCTGCGTGATCCGTGGCACGTTGTCTCCTTTTCGACGGGTCGAACTCTACGACCGGCGCGCCGGCGGGAACTCATCGGTGGACAGCGCCCGCTCCAGCTCGCAGAATCACTCTCCATGACGACGAACCACGAAGCCGCGTTCGCCGAGCGGCCTGAGGTCTACGCCGCGTGGGGTCAGCTGAACAGCGCGATCAAGGCAGGAATGGATCTGCGCCGCTACGAGCTGGTCACGCTCGCGGCCGCGCGGCGGCTGCGTTCGAGCTACTGCTGTCTCGCCCACGGCACGGTTCTGCACGAGCGCTTTGGTGAGCCTGTGCTCGACATCGCGCTCGATCACCGCACGGCCGGCCTCGACGAGATCGACGTCGCGGTCATGGATCTGGCCGAGCGGGTCGTCGACGACGCGACGACGATCGGCGAAGCAGACCTGCAACGGCTCCGTGACCTCGGGCTCTCGGAGACCGAGATCATGGACGTCGTCCTCGCGGCCGCGGCGCGCTGTTTCTTCTCGAAGACGCTCGACGCACTCGACGTCCGCCCCGACGCGAGCTACCGGGAGTTGGAGCCGCAGCTGCGCGACGCACTCGTGGTCGGCCGGGCAATCGCGGACGCCTGAAGTTCGGCCGTCGAGCGCGGGCAGCTTCCGTCGTAGGCGTCGCCTGAGCCGGGTGTTCTATCGTCGGTGGAGACACGAGACCAGCGCACGCAGGGGGAGACCATGACCACACTCGAGAACCGGCCGAACACCGCACTCCTCGTCGTCGACGTGCAGAACGGCGTCGTCGAGGGGTCGCCCGGGCGCGACACGGTCGTCGCGAACGTCGGCAACCTCGTCGAGAAGGCGCGACGGGAACGTGTCCCCGTCGTCTGGGTCCAGCACTCCGACG
>DATEXK010000330.1:0-3971 GCA_035257065.1 Gaiellaceae bacterium
TCTGCCCGCCGGAATCGCGCCGAAGGTGAAGGACGACGACCAGGCCGTCTCGCTGTGGGAGTTCCGCGACGAGGACGGCAACCGCGTCGGGCTGCGCGTGCTGCTCGCCCCCGCGGATGCGTGGATCCAGGAGCCAAAAACGTGATTCACGAGCTCCCACTCGGCGAGGACACTGTCCACGGCTACTTCTCATCCGTGTTGCCGCCCGTGCTGACCGTTGACCCCGGTGACAGCGTTCGCTTTCAGGCGCTCAACGCCGGGTGGCGCTGGGACGCCGACAGCGAGCTCTTCGAGCGCGACGTAGCGTTGCACGACGGGCATGCGCTCACCGGACCAATCGAGGTGCGCGGGGCGCGCGCCGGTCAGACGCTCGTCGTGCGGATCGACGAGGTGACGCCGAGATCGTGGGGCGCGACGTTCGCGCACGGCGAGCTCTTCCTCTGGGCGCTCGACGGAGAGACGGCCACCGACGACCGCGGCGTCATCGTCCCACTCGCGCCGTTCCTCGGCGTCATCGGCATGCCGCCACCCGAGCCGGGCGTGCACTCGACCATTCCGCCGCGACGCTTCGGCGGGAACATCGACTGCAAGCTGCTCGTCGCCGGGACGACGCTGTATCTTCCGATCCCCGTCGACGGCGCACACCTCTCCGCGGGAGACGGACACGGCGCGCAGGGAGACGGCGAGGTTTCCGGAACGGCGATCGAATGCCCGCTCGAGCGCGCGCAGCTCACGCTCGACGTGCGCGACGACCTCGAGCTACGCACGCCGATCGCACGCACGGCTGATGCGTGGATCGCCTTCGGCTTCGACGAGGATCTCGACCTCGCCGCCGACCAGTGCCTTGCGACGATGCTCGACCTGATGGAGCGTGAGCTCGGCTTCGAGCGCACGTACGCGCTCGCGCTTTCGAGCGTCGCCGTCGACCTCCACGTCACGCAGATCGTCAACGTCGCAAAGGGCGTGCATGCCGTGTTGCGAGACGACGCGCTGGTTCGCTGATGGCGTACGAGTTCAAGCTGCCCGACCTAGGCGAGGGCCTCACCGAGGGCGAGGTGTCCCGCTGGCTCGTCGAGGTGGGGCAGGAGATCGCCGAAGACGATCCGCTCGTCGAGATCGCGACCGACAAGACGACGGTCGAGATCCCATCGCCTGCTGCGGGAACGGTCGCTCAGATCCTCGTGCAGGAAGGCGAGGTCGTCCCGGTCGGCACGCTGCTCGTGGTGATCGGCGGCGACGCCGTCTCGTTGCCAAGTAACAGTCTGTTACAAGGGAAGGAAGGCGCCGCGACGCCGGCGGAACACGGCCCAACTGCGCCTCGTACCAGACCGGTAGGAGGCGGGCAGGTGCGGGCGACGCCGCTCGTCCGGAGGCTCGCGCAGGAGCTCGGCGTCGATCTCGAGACGGTGACCGGCACCGGACCGCAGGGGCGCATCACCGAGGGCGACGTCCGCGGCGGCGCTCCCGCAGTTGGCACGCCGTCGGAGCGGCGCGAGCCCATCCGTGGCATCCGCCGCCAGATGTTCGAGCACCTCACGCGTGCGCACGAGATCCCCACGGTCACGTGGGTCGAGGAGGCCGATTTCGGCGACGTCGACCTGAAGCTGTTGCTGCCGCGCGTGCTGAAGGCTGTCGCCGCTGCGCTCCGCGAGTTCCCGGAGTTGAACGCGCGAGTCGACGGCCATGATCTCGTGCTGCTCGACCGCTACGACATCGGCATCGCGGTGCAGACCGAGCAGGGTCTCGTCGTGCCGGTCGTTCGCGCTTGCGACTCGCGCTCGCTCGACGAGCTCGACGCCGAGGTACGCCGGCTTGCCGAGGCGGCGCAGATGGGGAAGCTCCTGCCGGAGGAGCTGCGCGGCGGCACCTTCACGGTCACGAGTGCGGGCCGCTCAGCAGGCCTGTTCGTGACGCCGCTGCTCAATCATCCCCAGGTCGCGATCCTCGGCGTGCACCGCATCGAGGATCGCGCCGTCGTGCGGGACGGCGAGGTCGTCGTGCGGAAGATGGGCAATGTGTCGGTGACGTTCGATCATCGCGTGATCGACGGCAAGCGCGCGGCCGACTTCGGCCTCGCGGTGATCGCACAGCTACAGAGTGCTGCCGCCCGGGCAACTCCTATCCTTTGAGTCGTGCCTTGCCGGTCGGAATTGACGATCGTCGCCGTCCCGAAGGCGTTTCGGGGGCATTCCGGCGTCATTCAGCAGAACGCACTCGACAGTTGGCTGCATTTGCCTGCCGAGGTGCAAGTCCTCATTCTGGGAAGCGGTGACGGCGTCGCCGAGGCGGCCGCTGAAGCAGGTGCGCAACACCTTCCAGTCGTAGCAGTCAGCGATTTCGGCACACCGTTGTTCGACGATGTTCTGCGGCAGGCCGAGGCTGCCTCGAACGCGCCCCTGATCTGCTTCGTCAATGCTGACGTGATCCTGCTCGCTGATCTTGTACCAGCGATCAGATGCATGCAGAAGCGCATGGAGCGTTTTCTGATCGTCGGTCGGTGCTGGGATCTGCATGTGAACGAGCCGCTCGACTTCAGCGCTGATGGCGCCGTCACGGTGCGCAGGATGATCCGCGACGCCGGTCGCCGGCGCCCAAAGGAGGCGGCGGACTACTTCATCTTTCCCAAGGGCCTCTTCGGTCGGGTTCCACCTCTCGCTGTCGGCCGAGCCAGGATCGATAACTGGCTGCTCTGGCGTGCCCGCGACCTCGACGTTGCCGTCGTCGATGCAACGTCGGCGATCACGGCAATCCACCAAGAGCACGACTACGAGCACGTCCCTGGCGGAAAGGGCTGGGCGTACGCCGGACCCGAAGCACAACGCAACCAGCAACTGGCCGGGGGTGACCGAGGCTTCTACACCCTTAGGGACGCGACCCACTTCCTGACGACCGACGGCATCCGCCGCAATTTCCTCGCATTCGCGCGCATCAGCACCCATGCGATCAGATTACGAATCCACATCAGCAAGCTTGCGCGACGACGAGTGCATTGAGTCGACCTACCGCGGCGAGCCGGGAGAACGGCCCGTAGCAGGCCCGTGTGTATGTCCTCGTGGGCTCGGTGGCTGGGGAAACTGAGCTTAGAGACCGTGAGTGCTGGTCTTCCTGCCAGGGTTGCCGGCGGCGGCGGACGCCAGATTCTGTGGCTCGAATGAGCAGCCCGTCGATCTGTGTCGCGATCCCCACCCGCAACCGGGCTGCGTTCGTGATCGCCGCACTGGAATCGGTCGTCGACCAGCTGGCGCCGCATGACGAGCTCGTCGTGGTCGACAACGGCTCGTCCGACGACACCGCGACTGCTGCAGCGGCATTCATGCGGCGGTCGTGGCCTCGTGGGAAGGTTGTTCTCGAACCTCGCCGTGGCGTGTCGCATGCTCGGAACCGAGCGTTGGAGGAGTCGACTGCCACGGTGGTGGCCTTCCTGGACGACGATGAGCGCGCGGATCCGAGGTGGCTCGCCGAGCTGCGGCAGGCGTGGGCGGAGTCGGGCCCGCGGGTCGCAGCGATCGGTGGCCCGATTCGGCCCAATTGGTGTGTCGCGCGACCGGCGTGGCTCGAGGACTGCCTCCTGTACGTCATCTCGGTGCTCGACCTGGGCCCTCGGCGGAAGCAACTCGACCAGCAGCCTCGGACTGGATATCTCTGGGGCGGGAACATGAGCTTCCTCCGCGCCGTGGCTCTCGAGATCGGTGGGTTCGATCCCGATGTCGTGTACCTCGCAGTTGACGACGGTGCGCCATCTCGCGCGTGCCTGCGCCTCACGACCGCACGCTCCGGCGAGGAGCAAGGCATCCAGGAGCGATTGATCGCGGCGGATTGGGAGGTTTGGTACGAGCCGGGTGCGGCAGTCGATCACATCATCTCGGCCGAGCGGGCGGCTGAGCGGTTCTTCTACGACTTCTTCCGGCAGCAGGCGGTGCTCACACTCAGACGCGGGCGTCCGCGCACACCGGCCGTCGCGGCGCTCGCGC
>DATEXK010000331.1:0-2656 GCA_035257065.1 Gaiellaceae bacterium
GGCGCAGAACTCACATCGGCGCAACTACCACATCACTGCAGTACCGGTCGCGACCCCGGGTTAGTCGGGCCCGGTCATTGTGAGATGACCGAAGGGATACCGGGCCCGACTAACCCGGATATCTGATTGGGGCCCCGCCCCTGGCCGGCGCAGAACTGACATCGACGCACGGATTGCATCACGCCGTACCGGTCGCGTCCCGGCTTAGCCGCCCCCGCCTTCGATCGTCTGCTTGATCGACGCCACGAAGGAGTCGGCGACCTTGCGCGCGGAGCGCAGCGCGATCGGCTCGAAGATCTTCCCCATCAGCCCGCGGCCCTCGAGCACGTTGAAGAACGTCAGCTTCGTGCCCTCGCCGGCAGACTCGAGGTCGTAGCCGCCCTCGGGCACCGAGACGGGAGTCGTCTTCGTGAGCTCCTTCCAGCGGAGCTTCGACGGCGGCTCGAACACGGTCAGCTCGAACTCGTGCTTGGCCGTCATCGGGCCGTCCTTCGCGGTGCTGGCGTACACGGTGCCCATGCCGGGCGGACCGTCGGTGGTCTTCTTGATCTCGACGATCCTGGAGCTGAAGCGCTTGTCGTTCTCGCCGTCTGCGAGAAACGCGAACACCTCGTCGATCGGGCGGTCGATGACGATCGTTGCGCCGAACCGTCCTGCCATGTCGATTCCTCCTTCGGAAGGGATTCGGTGAGGCTATACGCATCGATTCGGATCGGGCAGACTCGGGGCCTTGCTGCCGCTGAAGGACAACGTTCCGACAAGCTCGACGCCGTTCGTCACCATCGGGCTGATCGTCGCCAACTTCATCGTCTGGTTCTGGGAGCTCGGCGGCCGCGGCGTGGATTACCACGTGCTGAAGGACGGCTATTACCCGTGCGCGCTCCACGGCCCGTGCCACGTGCCGGCGCCGATTCCGATCCACCCGCTGCCCTGGTACGAGGGCGCGTTCAGCTCGATGTTCATGCACGCGAGCTGGGAGCACATCCTCGGGAACATGCTCTTCCTCTGGATCTTCGGGAACAACATCGAGGACGCGCTCGGCAAGGTCCGCTTCCTCGCGTGGTATCTCGTCGCCGGCCTCGTTGCGACGGCGACGCAGACGGTGGTCACGCTCGTCGCCGGCAACGTCCAGGACGCGAGCATTCCGAGCATCGGCGCGAGCGGCGCGATTGCCGGCGTCCTCGGCGCCTACTTCGTGCTCCTCCCCCGCGCCCGCGTCCTCACCGTGATCTTCTTCATCATCCGCGAGATCCCCGCGATGTGGTTCCTCGCCGTCTGGATCGGCCTGCAGCTCTGGTCGGGCGGCCTGACGCTGCTGGCGCCGCAGAGCGGAGGCGGCACCGCGTTCTTCGCCCACATCGGCGGCTTCCTCTTCGGCATCGCGACGATCCTGCTCGTGGCGAAACGACGGCCTGTCGTGCCCACGTCGCGGTACCCGGTCTATTGAGGTTCGAGGCGCACGTCGAGCGGGCCGTCGCCTCGCTCCCGGATGAGCTCCGCGCGGCGATCCGCAACGTCGAGATCACGGTGGAGGACGAGCATCCCGACGAGCCCGACCTGTTCGGCCTCTACGAGGGTGTGCCGCTTCCGGAGCGCGGCGACTGGGCCGGGGCGCTGCCGGACCGGATCCGGATCTTCCGGCTGCCGCTCGTCGAGTCGTTCCCCGACCCGGCCGAGCTCGAGCAGGAGATCCGGATCACCGTCCTCCACGAACTCGCGCACTACTTCGGGCTCGACGAGGACCGACTGGACGACCTCGGGTTTTCCTGAGGATCGGCCCCGGAATGCCGAGGGGCACAGCGACGTTTCGACAACCATGAGAACAGTCCGTGAGATCCATGAGGAGATCGAGCGCCTGAGCGACGAGCGAGTGGAGCTTTGGCATGCGCTCTCCACCGAGTACGACCCCAAGATCCGCGAGGAGATCCGCCGTATCGACACGGCACTCGACGGGCTCTGGGACGAGCAAAGGGCGCTCCGCGCACAGGTTCGGTTCGGCGATCGCGCCCAGATCGTCGCCCGCGCGCGCGTCGAGGAGCGGCTGGAGCGAGCCGCCTGAGGTTGCCTCGCGCCTGTCGGTCGCCCGGGGGATAGTTCCCTCCAAGGGGTGATCGACAGGCGCGTGCCCACGTTCGATCCTTAGCTGGTCGCCTGCGGCGTCCGTTTTCGATTGGAGGTCGCCGCGTTGGCCAGTTCGCTGCTTTCGGAGTCCACCCTCGCCGAGCGAGACATGGCGCTCGTCCTGCGCGAGGCCGAGCTCAACCGGCGCGAGGCTGCGCTGCGCCGGGCCGAGGAGGCGCGCGCGGAGGATGAGGGGTCGCTTGCGCGTGCGTCCTCGACCCTCGAGATGGCCCTGGAGTCCCGGCTCCTCGAGGTGGAGCAGCGGGAGCGCGAGCTGCAGAGGACGCTCGAGGCGGTCGAGGCACAGCGCGAGCGGCTCGTAGCGACGACGCGCGAGTATGAGACGCGCCGGGACGAACTGGGCGACCGGACGCGAGAGGTCGAGGCGGAGCGGAACCGGCTGCGCGACGAGCAGGCCCAGCTCGTCTGCGCGAGCCTCGAGCTCGAGGACCGCGGCCGGCCGGTAGAGGTGGGGGCCCGGCCGGCCGCACCCTCGGTCGCACCTACGTCCGTCCCGGCGGTCGAGCCCGCGCCG
>DATEXK010000332.1:0-8564 GCA_035257065.1 Gaiellaceae bacterium
TTTGAGGTGACGGAGTTGACACAGCCGCTGGCCGCGGCGCCCACCGAAACGATCGCCGCCGGGCCGCCGCAGGTGGTCGAGTCTCATTCAACGTCGTTCAGCGAGCTCATCTACGCGCGCTTCGAGTGGTGGCGCGAGCAGCGACGAGACGACGTCCGGAGCTCGATCAAGACGGCGTACGACGCTGCTGTTGCTGCCTTCGAGCGACAGCAGGGGGAGATCGTCAGCGCGTACTGGTGCGCCCACGTCGAGAGTGCGGTTGTGCTGACGCGTAAGAAGCCGTCGTTCCCCTGGGCGCCCCCGGTCTTCAGCTTCTTTCGTGAGAGCGATTGGTCAACCCACAACTCGCCGGAGATCGCCTGCGAGCTCCACCGCTGCGACGAGCTCGCTGTGCGGGCAGAGACCGTGCTGACCGGCGTTCGCCAGCGGATCTGCATGCAGCTCGTGATGGCCTCCGCCTCCCACCTGCTCGGCCTCGTCGATGCTCGTGCCGCCCACGCCAGCGCGGCAGTGACCTCCGCCGCGCTGCAGCAGGAACGCGCTGCGCTCACCAAAGCGGAGGCGTATTACCGGGAAGCGGCCAACGGACAGGCGCAGATGGTCTATTTCAGCGGCATGGCGGTGGTCGCGATCGCGATCTCGATCGTCGCCGCCGTCTGGTTGACGATCTCCTGGGCCAGTCCCGTGGCAGCGCTGATCGCGGGCGCGGTAGGCGCGGTCGTCAGCGTCATCCAGCGCATCAACACCGGAAAGTTCACACTCGAATTCGACGTCGGCCGCCCGTACGCCCTCTTCCTCGGTGGTCTCCGGCCGCTGATCGGCGGCGCCTTCGCAATGGCAATCGCGTTCGCCTTCAGCGGCGGTCTCCTGCACCTCCCCGTCGCCGCGAATGAATCCACCACCGACAGGCGGCTGGCGCTGCTCGTGTTCAGCTTCTTCGCAGGCTTCAGCGAACGCTGGGCACAGGACACACTCACCGCCGTCCTGCCCACGGCGCGCCAGCAGCCCGCCGCCGGCACCGGCACTTCCTCCAGCACGCCGACGGACGGTCGAACACCGTGAGCCGGCCGCAACGACCCGCCTCGACGTCCGGCTGAGCGACTCGAAAGGGGCAGGCGATGCCTGGACGTATCTGGTCGTCTGGGGAGCCGCACACGCGCTCGGTCTCGGTCATGCCCGACAGGTGGGCGGTGCGATCGGCGTCGCCGTCGGGCTCCTCCTGCTGGCCGAGCTGGGACGCATCCACCAACTCCCGCAAAGCCACAGCATTCCGGCCGGCGCCGCTCCCGAACCACCTGCGATCACCGCCGACCGCTAGACAGGCCCGCGGCGCGCGCTTCAGCGACACGGCGTCAGCCGGGCCGGTTGACGCGTCACGCGTCGCGTGCTTAGGTCACGTTTGGCCCCGGGGCGGCTTGGGCGCGTGATGTCTGCGGCGCGTTCGAAAGGAGAGGTTGTGTCTCGCTGGCCGTTCTCGCTCTACAACAGTACCGCCGCTTCGCTCGACCGACGCTTCGGTTGGGACAAGCTGCCGCTGCCGCTTGCGATGCTTGTCCTGATCGGCCTGCGCAATGTCCTTCGTGCGAAGAACCTGTACGACACGGGCCGCGGCCCGCTGGACAAGCCGGACGTTTCCGATCATCCGCGCTACTTGACGGCGCGAACGCTCGACGGCACGTTCAACAATCTCGACGACCCGCTGATGGGAAGCCTGGGCAGTCGCTTCGGCCGCAATGTGCCGCCCGCGGCGACGGTGCGAGAGAAGGATCCGCTGGAACCGAACCCGCGTCTCGTCAGCCGCGAGCTACTCACGCGGGACGAGTTCATCCCGGCAACGACGCTCAACCTGCTTGCCGGCGCGTGGATCCAGTTCGAAGTGCATGACTGGTTCAGCCACGGAAAGAACGAGCCCGAGAACCCCTGGCTTGTGCCGCTCGAAACGGACGACGCGTGGCCTGAGCACCCGATGAAGATCGCCCGCACGCGTCGCGACCCGAGCAGCGACGCCGACGGCCCGCCGACCTTCGTCACCGACGACACGCACTGGTGGGATGCGTCCCAGATCTACGGCCGCGACCCGGCGTTCGCCGACGCGCTCCGAAGCGGCGAGCTCGGCAAGCTGCGAATCGACGAGCAGGGATTGATCCCGCAGGAGATCGAGTCGCACGTCGACCTCGCCGGCGTCGCGGGCAACTTCTGGGTCGGCCTCGCTCTCTTGCACTCGCTCTTCATGCGTGAGCACAACGTGGTTTGCGACCATCTCCATGCGACCCATCCAGAGCTCTCGGACGATGAGCTCTACGACAAGGCGCGGCTTGTCGTCGCGGCGCTGATGGCGAAGATCCACACGGTCGACTGGACGCCGGCGATCATCGCGCATCCGACGACGGTGACGGCGTTGCGGGCGAACTGGTGGGGCCTCGAGGGGGAACGGCTCGACAAGCTGATCGGCAGACGCACCTCGAACGAGGTGATCCGCGGAATCCCTGGATCGCCGACAGCGCTTCACGGCGTGCCCTACCAGTTGACCGAAGAGTTCGTCGCTGTCTATCGCATGCACCCGCTGATCCCCGACGAGTTCAACTTCCGTTCGCTCGAGGACGACAGGCTGCTGCAGGAGCGCACGCTGCCGGAGGTTGGCGTCCTGCACGTGCGTGAACGACTGACCGAGATGTCGATGGCCGACCTGCTCTACTCGTTCGGAACGTCGCACCCCGGTGCCATCACCCTGCACAACTTCCCCCGCTATCTCCAGCACTTCGACCGTGCAGACGGCTCGCTCGTCGACCTCGCCTCGATCGACGTGTTGCGCGTGCGTGAACGCGGCGTGCCACGCTACAACGAGTTCCGTCGCCTCCTTCATCTGAAGGCGTTCGACACGTTCGAGGAGATGGCCGACACTCCCGAGCACGCCGAGGACCTGCGCCGCGTCTACAAGGACCCGGAAGAGGTCGACACGATGATCGGCATGTACGCAGAACGGAAGCCGAAGGGCTTCGGTTTCAGCGACACCGCCTTTCGCATCTTCATCCTGATGGCGTCACGAAGGCTCGAGAGCGACCGCTTCTTCACGCGCGACTACCGCCCCGAGGTCTACACGAAGGAAGGCATCGACTGGGTCGAGTCCACCTCGATGCGAACGCTGCTCCTCCGCCACTTCCCCGAGCTCGAACCAGCGCTTCGAGGCGTGGCGAACCCCTTCGCGCCCTGGCAACGCACCGGCGCCCCAGCCGCCTCGTGAGAGAGCTCGCACCCGGCATCTACAGCCTCGGCCACGCCAAGGGTGGTCACGTGCACGCATTCTTGCTCGACAACGCCGGCGAGCTGACTCTCGTGGACACGCTGTTCGAGAACGACGCGCGCATCGTGCTCGACGCAATTCACAGCCTCGGCCGGAAAGCGAGCGACTTGAAGCGGATCGCCCTCACGCACGGCCACCGCTCGCACCTCGGCGGGCTTGCCGCGCTCAAGCACGCAAGTGACGCGACCGTTTACGCCCACCGGTGGGAAGCGGACATCGTCGCGGGCGAGCGCCGCGCACAGCCCGTCAGCATCCTGCCGCAGCAGTCGCTGAAACTGATCCCGTTCCAACTCGGGCTCTGGCTCGGGATCCCCAAGCACGTGCCCTGCCCCGTCGACGAGCTCCTTGACGACGGTGACACGTGCGGGCCGCTCCAGGTACTTCACGCTTCCGGCCATTCACCAGGGCACCTCGCATTCGCCTGGCCGGAAAGAAGGTTCGCGATCGTCGGCGACGCCGTCGCGACCTGGCCGCAGCTCTGTCCCGGCTGGCATGCGTTCAACCTGAACAAGAAACAGCATCACACGACGCTGCAGCGGCTTGCCGCCCTCGACGCAACCATCCTCGGTGTCGGCCACGGCGAGCCGATCCTGCAAGGCGCAGCCGAGACGATGCACACGCTCGCAAGCCAACCTGTCCCCTGAGAGGTCAATCAACGACTGATCGCGCCACGCGAACGGGTGGAACGAAATACGTCACGACCCCTTCGCGTCGATGCCTACGCTGCGGCCGTCAGTCGCGCTCGCATCAAGCGAGCAGGTACGTCTGAAAGCCGAGCATGACGGCGAACGCAACGACGATCCAACCGACCGCGGCGCGGCGGCTTGGGATCCGCCGGATTGTCTCCGGGAGGAGCTCGCGCCAGACCATCCAGACCATCGCTCCGGCGGCGAAGCCGAGCCCGGCCGGGAGGATCGAGGTGAACTGCTCGACGAACAGGAAGGCCGGGACGGCGAGCAGCGGCTGCGGGAGGCTCGTGAAGATGCTCCAGAGTGCGGCGCTGCGCACGCGGGTGCCGCGCGGCACCATCACGAGGCTGATCGTGACACCTTCGGGGATGTTGTGGATCGCGATCGCGACTGTGATCGCCAGGCCGAGCGCGTCGCCGCCGCCGAACGACGCCCCCACTCCGACGCCTTCGGCGGCGGAGTGCGCAGTCATGACAGCGATGATCAGTACCGCTCTGCGTGCGTCGCCGCCGCTGAGCTGGCCGACATCTGGGGTACCGACGCGGCTGAGGAGTTGCTGCATCCCGTAGACGAACACGGCTCCTGCGGCGACCCCCAGCGCGACCCGCGCGATGCTCCGGTTTGCGCCCTCGATGATCAGGCTCGTGCTCGCACCGAGCATGACCCCGGCTGCGAGGGCATTCGAGACGCCGAGGAAGCGTTCGCTCCTGAATCCCGGGAGAGCGAACGGGAGCGCACCCAGTCCGGTCGCCAACGCGGTTGCGAGAGCGGCAAGGAACACGATCAGCAACTGCGTCACAGGCGGGCTTTCATGAGCTCACCGTGACCCGAGCCGAGGCACGGCGACAACCGACAGGCCGCGGTCACTCGAGCACGTGGATGTTGTGCCGCGCGCACATCTCCTTGAGGATCTGCGGCCAGACGGTGACGCTCACCTCGCCGAGGTGGGCCGTCTGCAGCAGCAGCATCATCACGCGGGACTGACCGATCCCGCCGCCGATCGAGAGCGGGATCTCGTCGCGGAGGATCGCCTGGTGATAGGGGAGCTCGAGGAAGTCGAGCTGGCCCGTCAGCTCGAGCTGGCGGCGTAGGCCCTCCTTCGTGACGCGGATCCCCATCGAGCTCAGCTCGTGGCGGCGTCGCGTGACCGGGTTCCAGACGAGGATGTCGCCGTTCAAACCGTGCATCGAGCGCCCCTTCGCGGCGGCCGTCTCGGTCGACCAGTCGTCGTAGTCCGCTGCTCGCAGCTCGTGTGGGTAGCCGTCGGCGAGCGGCCAGCCGATCCCGTAGATGAACAGGGCCGGGAACTCCTGGAGGATCGCCGTCTCGCGCTGCTTGCGCGGCAAGTCGGGGTAGGCCTCGAGGATCTCCTCGGCGTGGATGAACGTGAGCTCGTCGGGGAGTCGCCGGCCGGCCGCCAGCGCGGGGAAATGCTCGTGGAGGAAGCCCTCGGCCTCCTTGAGCACCTTCCAGATCGAGCGCACCGTGCCGGTGAGGTAGTCGAGCGTCCGGTCCGCAGGGGTGATCGCCCGCTCCCAGTCCCACTGATCGACGTACGCGGAGTGGTCGTGGTCGAGGAAGTAGTCCTTGCGCACGGCCCGCATGTCGGTGAGAAGGCCCTCACCGGGCCCCATCCCGAACTCCGCGAGCGCCATTCGCTTCCACTTCGTCGCCGCCTGGACAACCTCGGCATCGACCGGATGCGCGTCTCGGTCGTTCGAGATGTGGAACGAGACCGGCGTGCGCGACCCGTCCCGGTCGAGATTGTCGTTGACGCCGCTCCCGGCCTCCACGATCAGCGGCACTTGAACGAGCGTGAGATTCAGCTCCTCGCAGAGACGATCCTCGATCAGCCGCTTGGCACCGTAGAGGGCCTGCATCGTCGCCTTCGGCGAGAGCCGCGGCTCGTAGTCGTCCGGCAGGACGCGCTCGAGCTCGGCGTAGTCGCCGATCCCCGGCCCCGCGAGATCGGCCTCCTTGGCGTCGGTCATCACTCCTCCAATCCGAATCGACGACTCCAACTCTTGCCCCGGACAGGACGTTTGGTCATCCGGGCCGACGCTGACCCCGCGTACCGGGATCTACGCAGCCGGGGCCGGGTCGTCGCCCCCAGGACGTGCCCTCAGTGTGAGTGTCGCTGCGCTCGGCGGAGCGCTTCGAGCCGCCGGCGCTCGAGCTTCGTCGGCCGGGCGCCGAGATCGACGCCGAGCGGTCGCGCGAGCCGCCGTTCCGCGGCGGCGCGTTCGCGTGCCTCGACCGACTCCGGCGTCTCGCGGTAGAGCGTCGCCGCAACGGGCGCGGGGCCGCGTTTGTCGCTCAAGGCGAGCACCTCGACGACACGGCGGCTCACGCCGAGAGTCAGCTCGAGCTCGTCGCCTACGCGCAGCTCCTTCGCCGGCCGAACGCGCGCACCGTTGACGTGCACACGACCGCCGAGCACTGCGTCGGTCGCCGCACTGCGCGTCTTGTAGAAGCGCGCCGCCGAGAGCCACTTGTCGAGGCGCACGGTTCCATGATGGACGAAGAGCCGGGTTACGGCGAGCGGAGACACGCCCACAGCGCGTGCTCGACGAGGCCCGCGCAGACGCTGCGCCGGATGTAGACCGAGCTCGCATCGGACGGGATGCCGATCGCGACACTCGGACGGACGCCGGAAAACGAACGGACGTTGATGTTCGAAGGGGGCGTGCCGCAGCCGCTCAGAACGCCGACGCCGATCGCGATCGACTCGACAAGCCGCGGAGTCGGCATCGAGTGGGCCGTGTACATGTGACTCTCGTAGCGCAGCGTGCGCGCGCACCCTCCCGGCGACGGCGTCCCACCCCCGATGATCACCGGCGACACGAGCGCTGCGATGAGGACGACGCCGAGAACCGCGCCGATGACGAGTCGAACCGGGCGCGAAACGACCCGCCGCGAAGCGTTGGTTGGAGGTCGGTGGTTCGACGACATGGAACGAGCATGCCGCATGTCCCGACGGTTCGCCGAGCTGTGAAGATGCGGGCCGTGGCCGAGCGGAACCAGGCGATCGTGCTCGTCGAGGGGATCAGCGACCGAGTCGCGCTGGAGACGCTCGCGGAGCGGCTTGGTCGCAACCTCGAGGCCGAAGGCGTCTCGATCGTTGCGATCGGCGGCGCGCAGGCGATCCGGCGAGTCGTGGTCGAGCTCGGCCCGCGAGGGCGCAACGTGAGGCTGGCGGGCCTCTGCGACGCGGGCGAGGAGCGCGCCTTCCGCCGCGGGCTCGAGCTTGCGGGTCTCGGCTCACCGGCCACGCGCAGCGAGCTGGAGGCTCTCGGCTTCTACGTGTGCGATGCAGACCTGGAGGACGAGCTGATCCGCGCACTCGGCGCCGCCGCGGTCGAGGAGGTGGTCGAGGCGCAGGGCGATCTCCGCCCGTTCCGCACGATGCAGAAGCAGCCCGAGTGGCGCGGACGTCCCCGCGAGGAGCAGCTGCGCCGCTTCATGGGCAGCGGCGGCAGACGGAAGATCCGCTACGCGCGCCTGCTCGTCGACGCACTCGATCTCACGCAGGTGCCGCAGCCACTGGAGCGCGTGCTCGCGCACGTCCGATTGCGCTAACGAGCCAGGGCTGCCGGGACGTCGACGACGCGGTCGACCACCGCGCCGGCGAAGTCCCGCTCGTACGTCGAGCTCGGCCGGTTGCCGCCGACGACGCGAAAGATCGTGACCGGGCTCGGCGTCATGTCGCCTTCGGGCGTGAACCCGAAGCTGCCGAGGATGCCGTCGGTGACCTTGCTCGCGAAGAGCTGTCTCGTGACGGATGCGCGTGTGCCGTCGGAGCGAGCGATCGCATCGAGCAGCACCGTGGCCGCCTGCGCCGCGTACGCAGCCGAGTACGACGTCACGTGCACGCTCGGCTGGGTGAGCGCGAAGGCGTCGATGAAGGCTCGGCCCGCCGCGGGGAGCCGCTCGTTCGGCCGCCCGGCGAAGCTGACGTACATCCCGTTCGCGTCCGCTCCGGCTTCGTGGACGAGCGTCGGGATCTGGTCGAATCCGTCGGGAGCGATCAGCTTCACTCGCAGCCCGAGTCGCACCCGCAACTCGTGCAGCAGCACGCCGGTGCCGGGCTCGACGAAGTAGCCGGCGA
The DNA here is from genome assembly GCA_035257065.1 of Gaiellaceae bacterium. Lineage (GTDB taxonomy): Bacteria > Actinomycetota > Thermoleophilia > Gaiellales > Gaiellaceae > Palsa-739. The sequence goes on from DATEXK010000332.1 coordinate 8,099, forward strand.
GGAAGACGCCGTCGGCGCGTGACCGTTGAATCCGGCCGACGAGAGCGGCGTAGCTCTTGGCTTGCCCGCTCCACGGCGAGACGCCGGCGAGCTTCAGCCCGAGCTTCCGGGCGGCGTGGACGAAGCCGCCGGTGAGGTTGCGTCCGTAGTCGCTCTCGTCGTCGAGCACGTAGACGCGCGCGAGGCCGAGCTCGTGGGCGAGCTGCGCGTCGGCTGCGGCCTGGACGTCGTCGGGCGCGATGATGCGAACGAAGTTTCGCCGACCGGTCGGGTAGAGGAGCCCGAGGAGTCCTCGTGTGTATGCCTGCGCCCGATGCGTGAGATCCGGGTACGTGTCGAGCGGGCTGATCATCGCGAGCGGCCCGCTCGACGCAGCGCTCGTGATCGGCAGCTCGGCGATCGCACAGTCCGAGTCGAAGGTCCCGATCACTCCGAGCACGTCCTTGTCCGCGGCGTACGCCCGCGC
>DATEXK010000333.1:0-3377 GCA_035257065.1 Gaiellaceae bacterium
GCCCTCGTGCGTGACGAGCGACAGGACCCGCTGGATGCGCGTCGTCTCTGCCTGCTCGCGCTGCTCGAAGCGCCCGGCGAGCCGGTCGAGGAGCGCATCGACCGAGTCGGGACGCGAGAGCAGGGTGTAGCGCTGCCGCGCCTCGGACGGCTTCAGCTCGACGAGCCCCTGCTGCTCGAGGTAACCGAGCGCGGCGACGATCCGCTCCCGCTCTTCGCCGAGCGCCACAGCGGAGGCTTCGGGATCGATGCTCGTCCAGACGCGCGCGCTCTTTCCGGTTGCGACGACGCGTTCGAGGAATGCGGCGCGCTCGCCGTCGAAGCTCGCGAAGACGTCGTCCAGTGAGCCACTCGTCGGTCGCAGGCTGTAGCCCGCGTAGAACGGCGTGCCCTGCTGGAGGAATCCGTCGAGCTCGAGGTAGGTGAGGACCGTCTTCAGCACGAGGGGCCGCACGTCGTGGCGGCCGGCGAGGTCGTGCTCCGCCACGGCGAACTGCTCGCCGTCGTCGTGTGCGAACACCTCGGCGAGGAGCCCGGCGAGCGCGTCGCGAGTCGGCGTGTCGCCGTACGCGAAGTTCTCGAGCGTCGCGACGTCGTCGGCGCACGCGAAGAGCTCGCAGATGCTCGGTGCGTCGTCGCGTCCGGCGCGCCCGATCTCCTGTGAGTACGACTCGAGCCCTTTCGGCAGATTGAGGTGATAGACGTAGCGCACGTCGGACTTGTCGATGCCCATCCCGAACGCGATCGTCGCTACGACGACGTTGCGGTCGGAGCCGGACCACCACTCCTGCACATCGACGCGATCCTCCGCCGTCATTCCGGCGTGGTACGGGCGTGCAGGCAGGCCGGCGGCTGCGAGGAGCGACGCGACGCGCAACGCCGTTCGCTGAAGCGTCACGTAGACGATCGTCGAGCCGGGCGGTCGCTCGCGCAGCCGGTCGATGAGCGCCTGGTCGCGGCCGGAGGCATGCACCGGCGTGGTCAGCAGGGTGAGATTGGGCCGGTAGAAGCCTGTGACGACGGAGTCGGCCTCGTCGATCCCGAAGCCCGCGCGGATGTCGGCGACCACCGCGGGTGTCGCGGTGGCGGTGAGCGCGAGCACACGCTCGGCGCCGAGCTCGCGCGCACGCACGGCGAGCTTCAGATAGTCGGGGCGGAAGTTGTGCCCCCACTCGGAGATGCAGTGCGCCTCGTCGACGGCGAAGAGCGCGATCCTCGTCTCCCCGAGCTGCGCGAGAAACCGCTCGTTGTTGAAACGCTCCGGCGCGACGTAGAGGAGTTTCAACGTGCCGGCGCGGAGCCGGTCGGACACGCTGCGCACCTCGTCGAGGCCGATGCTCGAGTCGAGCCTCGCAGCGTCGATTCCTTGCTCGGCCAGGAAGTCGATCTGGTCCTTCATCAGCGCGATCAGCGGCGAGACGACGACGGTGACGCCGTCGAGCATCAGCGCCGGCAGCTGGTAGCAGAGGCTTTTGCCGGCGCCCGTCGGGAACACGGCGAGCGCGGAGCGTCCGGCGAGCAGCGACTCGACGACCTGCTGCTGGCCGGGGCGGAAGGACGCGAAGCCGAACCGGCTCGCGAGCACGTCGAGCATGCCGGTTGCGCCCGTGGTCGCATCGGGCATCACGGCGGCCACCCTACCCGGCACGATGTCGCGCCTTTCCGGAGCCTTCGTCACGGTGCCGGGCCTCAGAACGCGGGGGCCCCTTTCGGGGCCCCCGCGTGGTGCCTCACGTGCCCGTTCTTCGCTAGCTCAGCGGTGGGTTCGCGAGCTGCGCGAGCTGGAGCGCCTGCGCAGGGAACCACGCTCCGGCCGCAGGATCGACCTGGTGCCACTCGGGATCGGCCGACCCAGCCGGCAAGCCGCGGGTGCACGAGCCGTCTGACTGGCCCGGCGTCTTCACCCAGAGGTAGGCGTCGACGAGCGGGTTTCCGGTGTCCGCGGTCGGCGTCGCGCCGAGCCCGCGGCCGGGCGGGTTGCACCAGTCCTGCGCGTCGCTGTAGACGCCCGCCGGCGGATTCCACCAGCCCTGCCCGTTGCGGCTCGAGTCGACGAGGAAGTGCGTCGCCGCCACCGCGTGCCCGAGGTTGCCGGTGTACCAGTCGTCCGTCCAGTGCCACGTGCTGATGTCGTTCGGGTCGACGGAGCCGCCCGGGCTGCCGTCGTTCGGAGCGTTCGGCGAGTAGTACTGGCTCGCGCACCAGTCATAGTGGCCGAGCCGCCAGCCGCCCTCCTCCGTGTCGTTCGCGAACGCGATGCACTGCGAGATCCACGTGCCGAAGTGCACCTCGTAGGCGTTCGGGCGGAAGTTCGAGACGTTGAGGAAGAAGCCCTGCGAGCGCAGGACGCCGCCTTGCACGAGCCGGACAGCCATGTCGCCGACGCTGTGCCAGTGGCTGTGTCCTGCGTCGAGATAGACGCTCGTGCTCGCACCGGTCTCGAGCTTGTCGACCGCGTAGTTGATCTGCGTGTAGCGATCGGCGGTCAACTGCGCGACGTTCACCGTCGCCGGGTCATAGCCGCAATCGCTCGGGAGATTCGCGAGCGCGTCCGGCTCGAGCGTGATCAGAGCCTTGTGGCTGCCGATCGCCGCGCTGACGGCATCGATGTATGCCTCGTACGCGGCGGTGCTCTGCGCGCCCCCGGCCGAGTAGCTCCCGCAGTCCCGTCCCGGGATGTTGTAGATGACGAAGGTGGGCACCGCCCGCTCGAGGTCGGAGAGCGCGAATGTCTGCTTGACCTGCTTCGTCACCTCCGCCGCGGTGCCGCCGTTGAGCCAGACGGAGCGCGGTGTCGCCTCCATCTTCGCGATCAGCAGGGCACCGCGGACATTGCGGTGCAGGAGCAGGCTGAGCCCCTGCTGCACGGCCCCCTGGTCGGGTGGCGGGACGACGAACTTGGTGGCCGGCGTGAGCCCCTTGTCACCCGTCGGCACTCTGTGCCCCGTCGCCGCAGATGCGACGAGGGGTAGGACGGCAGCGAGCACCGCCACAGCGGCTGTGCAGCGAATTGCTCGCCGCACCATGGTGGTATCCACGAACTCCCCTTTCGTAGAAGACGGCCCCAGCACGAACCGTGTAAGCGCTTACATATACGCAGGATCGCAGGCCTCTGGCCAGCCGTCAAGACGAGGCTCTCGCGCCTCAGGCCGAGGCGCGGCGAACGAGCGTGGCGGCGAGGATGACGCTCTCGCCCGCCCCTGCATCGCCCGCGATCCGCCGCTGCAGGAGGTCGGCCAGGGCCCGCGTCATGGCGGCGAACGGCTGGCGCATCGTCGTCAACGGCGGGGTTGTCGAGGCCGCGACGTCGACGTCGTCGAAGCCGACGACCGCTATGTCCTCGGGCACGCGGCGTCCGGCGGCCTCGAGCTGTCGCAG
>DATEXK010000334.1:0-2884 GCA_035257065.1 Gaiellaceae bacterium
ACGCGAGCGCATTGGTTGCATGGACGGCCGGTGGCGCGACGTCGTCCTGTTCGAACGGCGAACGGCGGGACAGACCGGTGCCTGAGCCCCAAGCCGACAAGAGCCTCACCTGCAGCTGCCCGACACCGTTGCCGGTCGAGCGCGCCACGCGGAAGGGGGCGGCACAGACGGAGGGCCTGCGCTGCGGCCGGCCGATCCCGCTGAGGCTGGCGCCGCCGGCCGCCGCCACCCGTCAGCCGACGTAGATCGGCGTGTGGAGCGGCACGAGCGGGTAGAGCGCCTCCACGTCCGGGATCGTCATCCGGATGCAACCGTGCGATGCGGCCGAGCCGATCGAGCTGGTCTCGTCGGTGCCGTGAATGCCGGCGCCGTCCCAGAAGCCCAGCCAGCGTGACTTGATCGGGTCCGCCGGACCGGGCGGAATGATGCGGCCCGCGAGGTCACCCGCCCACGCGCTCAAGGGCACATGCCAGGACGGATTCACCTGCTTGTCGTTGATCCGGTAGAGGCCGGCGGGGGTCTCGAGCCCCGCCCGCCCGACGGCGATGCGGAAGGTGCGCACGAGCTTCAGGTGCTTGAAGAGCCGCAGCGTGAATGTCTCGCGGTTGACGAGGATGAAGGTCGGGTAGCGCTGTGCGAGCGACTCGCTCGACCAGCGGGGACGGACGGCGCGCGTCGGAACCGTGAGCGTGCGCGGCCCGTCGGAGCGCAGCAGGCTCGTTGCGAGGGCGCGCTGCAGCGCTACACGACGGACCGCGAGACCGTCCCGCGAGGGCACGATCCGCAGCCTCGTCGGTGACGGCACGACCCGCGCCGACGTGGCCGGCGAGTCGACGTTCAGCGCGACGCCGTCGACGTATGCGCCGAGCGACGCGCGGGAGAGCGCGGCACGAAGCGGCACAGCCTCGTTGAGGCGCCGCCCGCGCACCTCACGCAGGACGCGATTCCCGAGCCCGCCGGCACGGCTCAGGCCGACCGCCGTGTCGACCATGCGCGCGACGTCGACCCGCAGCCCCGCATCCTCTGGGTGCACGAAGAAGGTCAGTCGGCCGGCCTCGACCCGCAGGGGCCGGTGCAGAGGGCGGACGAGTCGGGTGTCGAGCAGGGCACGCGCCTGGTCGGCGTGAAGGCCGCCGACGTCTATGCCGGCCACGGTGACGCCGGAGGCGATCAGGTCGCTGTTGCTCTCGTCCCAGAAGTACGCGTACGCGCCGCCGGCAGACACGGCGACCCCGAAGAGGGCGAGAGCGATCCCGGTGGCGATGAGGAGTCGGCGGCGCATGTGCGGTTTGTACTCTCCACTCGTCCTCCCTGCAAATCCCGGGGGTTCGGGCCGGGCTGCATCTGACGAGGAGCATTACCGGCCCGAACCCCCGGGATTTCGGGCTTGCCGGGAAGCGTGGACGTGGGCGTGTTTCCGGGGCGGTTGTCATCGGCCATGTCCCGGTTATGGTCAGCTCGTGCGCTACCAGTTCGTCGACTGCCGCTGGGAGCTCGGGGCGCCGCAGCGCGGTCGCGAGCTCTACCTCGCCGGACACGTGCCGGGCGCGTCGTTCCTCGACGTCGACGAGGACCTCGCCGACCTGGCGGCGCTGGGGCAGGGGCGTCACCCTCTGCCGTCGGCAGAGCGGTTCGCGGCGGCGGCGTCGCGCGCGGGGATCGGTCTCGGCGTAACCGTGGTCGCGTACGGGTCGCTCGGTGGCGCCGAGCGCCTCTGGTGGCTCCTCCGCCACTTCGGGCACGACGACTGCGCCGTGCTCACCGGCGGGCTCGACGCCTGGGGCGGCGTGCTCCGCGCCGGGGAGGAAGAGATCGTGCCGGCCGAGTTCGTGCCGCGGCCGCGGGTCGACGACACGGTCTCGCCGGAGATCCTCGAAGGCCGCCTCGGCGACCCGGCTCTCGCCCTCGTCGATGCCCGCCCGGCGAATCGCTGGCGCGGCGATCCCAACCTGATCGACACCACGCCGGGCCGGATTCCCGGCGCCTTCAACGCGCCCTGGGCGGAGCCTCAGCCCGAGCTGCCGACCGGCGACCTCGTCGCCTACTGCGGCTCCGGCATCACCGCGTGCGTCGTCTTGCACCGGGCCTTCCTTCGCCGGCGCGAGGGCAGGCTCTATCCCGGCAGCTGGAGCGACTGGTCGGCGCGCGGGCTGCCCGTCGAGCAGGGCCTGACTAGGCCGCCGAGTACGTGATCGTCACGCTCGCCTGAATCTCCTGTGTGCCTGCCTCGATCGGCGCGCCGACGGCGGACGTCTTGTTCGCGATCGGCAGCGGCGAGGCCGAGCCGCCCTCGGAGATCGTCAGGGCGCCGCCGAGGCTGACACCCGCGGCATCGGCGAGCGACTGCGCCTTCAGCTTCGCATCGTCGACCGCCTTGTGCAGCGCATCGCGGTAGAGCGAGCTCTGGTCGGACACGTCGAGGTTCGGGCCGGAGACACCGTTGGCGCCCGCGCCGACGGCCGCATCCACGAGCTTTCCTGCGCTGCTGAGCGCCGTCAGCACGGTGACGCTGTTCGAGGCGACGTAGCCGATGATCGTCGACCCGTCCTGCGAGCTCTGCGGCGTCAGGGAGACCTGGCTTGTCTGGATGTTGGCGGACGTCACGCCCGCGGCTTTCAGCGCGGCGATCACGGCCGTTGCGTCGTCGGAGTTCTGGTTCAACGCGCCGGTCGCGGTCTTCGCGCGGGTCTCGACCGCGAAGTCGAATGTGGCCCGGTCGGGCACGGTCGTGACGGAGCCGTTGCCGGTGACGGTGATCGTCTTGGCGGGAGGAGCAGTGGTCGGCGTCGTCGCGGAGCGGCCGAAGTGCGGCTGCGCCACACCGGCGATCGCCGAGGCCACGAGCAGCAGGCCGGCGAGGAAGAGGATCCAGCGGAATCGCATC
>DATEXK010000335.1:0-9299 GCA_035257065.1 Gaiellaceae bacterium
TTCGACTTCATCGAGCCCGAGGCGAAGTCGAGTCCACACAACTCGACAGAGGTCGTCCGGCCAATCGGCGAGGCCTCGGGTGCTCCCCTTACGGACGACTGCATCGACGTCCGTCAGGATCACGCACGACGAGCACCGAGCAGGCGGCACAGCGGGCGATCCGCTCGGTGGGGACGAACTGCTCGACCTCACCGAGGAAGAGGAGCTCATTCAGCCAGTCGATGAGCAGAAGCGTGCGGTCGCGACCCCGCAGCGCGATCTGCAACTCCATCGGCTCTCCGTCCTCGCTCCCTACCACGAGCTCTGCGAAGGCGTCGAGCCCGGCGGCGAAGATTCCGATCTCGCTCTCGGCCGCAAGCTCGACCTCGACTTCGCCGCCGTGCTCGACGAAGTGATGTTCCGGCTCGACATGAGCGAGTGCGGTCATGTCGCCACCGTCGGTGACACGAGCCCGTAGTGGCCGTCATAACGGCGGTAGAGAACAGCACCGCGGCCGGAGGACGCGTCCACGAAGAACACGAAGGGATCGTCGGTGAGATTCAGCTGCTCGATCGCGCCCTCGACTCCGATCGTGGGCACAGGTTCCGCATCGATGACGAACGGCGCGACGTAGCTGCCGCTTCCGTCCTGCCGCCGCAGCGCGAGAACACCGTCGGGCCGCGAATGGACGAGCTCGTCCTCGCCGCTCGCCTGATCTACGAAGACGTGGAAGTCGTGATCGAGCAGCAGCATCTCCGCAGCCGCCGCCTCGGGCGTCATCGGTGCACCCGCGTACGTCTTTCGTCGAACCAGCCGGCGTTCGGCCGCCGGGCGCGGGAAGTACGAAGGACGTGGAGGAGCGAGGTCGCCGTGCTGCCACTCACCCGGCTCCGGCACCTGACCCTCGCGCCGCTCCCCGACATCGCGCTCGGCCAGCGTGCGTAGATTGCGATGGAGGCGGGACTCGAGCAGGTTGACCGCCTCGCTCTCGGTGGCTGCCGCCACGTGAGCGCGGACGGGGCGGCCGTTGACGTCCAGCGACGCTTTCGCAACGACCGGACGGTCGAGGGCGGGATCCTCGTGCCTCGTCAAGGAGGCGGTGATCCGAAGAACCGGCCGCGGCGCAGCGTCCGCGACGTGGGCGAGCGCTCGTGCGAGGGTCTCGCGGGCGTGCGATGAAACGGGTCCGCGAATGCTGATCGCCGGCTCCGTTCCCACCTCAAGCGTGACGAGCGGGTACACGGTCGAGCGCGAGCGCGCGGCGACCACGTGCCCTCAGGCCGAGGGTGCGGTCAACGAGTCCGTCCTCGATCAGTTCCCGGACGTGTCTCCGCCGGGGACGCCGACCCGTCTCCTCAGCTTCGCGGAGATCCGTGAGGCAAGACGGCGACGCTCCGAACGTCTCGCGGAACTGCATGCCGTCGAGCGCGAAAACGAATCCGGGTGTCGTTCCTGTCAATTCGTCTGCGCTGTCGAGTACGGCGACTGCGGCCCCGTCGATGAACGCATCGACTGTTCCTTCGGGAGCCGCGGTGAGGCGGAGCTCCGACCCGGAGTCGGAACGGCCGCGGAAGAGCAGTGGTCGAACGTCGGCGTGTGAAGGCGGCGCGGCCTCCTTCCCCCGCAGCTGGTTACGCCAGCGCCGTCGGTCGGCTTCGCTCGCGGGAGCTTCTGCGAGCAGACGCTCGAAACGCTGCCGGAGGTTCTGCAGCCGGACCTCCAGGTGACGGCGCGCGCGGCTCCGTGGCTGCGCGCGGCGGTGCTCCTCGTGTACACGCCGGTACTCGTGAACGACCTGTTCGAGCTCGTCCTGCGACACCGGGGGCTCGCCCTGGAGATGACGACTCCGCGGAGGGACCCGGTCCGAGCGATCGCTGCTGCGCCGGAACCCGGCGATCGCCTTCTCCACCCGCCACACGCCCTGCCAGCGCGGCACCTGTGGTTGCGGCGTCGCGTCGACACCAGGGTTCCGGACTCGTCCCGGCGAGCGTGTCCACGTTGGGCGCATTGGCACACCTCCCATGAGAAGGGAGGAGGCGGCGGAGGCCGCCTCCGACTGCTTCACGCCGTCGTGATCTCGACCTTGCGCGACTGCTCGAGCGAGGTCTTCGGCACGTGCACCGTCAGCACGCCCTTGGTGTACTCCGCCGCGACGTGCTCGCCGTCGATTCCCGCCGGCAGCTCAAAGCGCCGCTCGAACCGCTTCTCGAGCCGCTCGTGCATGTGCAGCGTCTTCTCCTTCTTCTCGGTCTCCTCCGCGCGCTCACCGGTGATGGAGAGCGTGTGGTCTCGGACCTCGATCTCGAGCTCCTTCTCGTCGAAACCCGGCACCTCGAGCTCGACGACGAGCTCGCCGTCGAGCTCGTAGACGTCGGCTGCCGGCGCGAGCGCAGGCACGACGCCGAGCTCCTCGAAGAAGCGCCGCATCCGCCGGTCCATCAGATCCAGCTCGCGGAAAGGCGTCCACTTCTCAAGCTTGGGCATACCCCACCTCCTTCTTCGACCTGTATTTCCCCCGGATCGGGCGCGCCGAGATCGGTAGTTCAGCGCAGGTTGCCGCCCGTACGCGCGGCGGAACGAAAGAAAGGGCCCGCGTGTGCGGGCCCTTAATTGACCTTCGTCGGGCCGGTATCGCTTTCGTCCCTTCTGTCGCGCCGACCTTCGGACGGTTCTTCCTGCGGTCGTCGCGGTAGAAGCTCGACCTAGTCGCGATCCGTACTCAGCGCACATGGACGTTCCCCCACGGGCGGTCGGTCCTCATCCGGGGATTCCCCGATCGAGCGATCCCTGTGTCGGATCTCGCCGGGGGTCTAGGGTGGGTCGCTGATGCTCGAGCTCCGCCCGAATTGCGAGCTGTGCGACGTCGACCTTCCGCCGGAGACGCCGGACGCGTGGATCTGCGCGTACGAGTGCACGTTCTGCGCCGCCTGTGTCGCAGACGTTCTCCAGACGTCTGTCCGAACTGTGGCGGTGGCTTTCACGTGCGGCCGATCCGTCCGGCGCAAGCGCATCGCGAAGGCGCCGGTCTCGTCAACGATCCGCCGAGTACCCGGCGACGTCACATGCCGTACAGCCGTGCGGAGATCGAGGCGTTCGTCGAGACGTTGCGCGACATCCCGCCCGGCAATCGCTAGATCTCGGTCGTGGGCGCCGCGCCGTGAAAGACCGCCTCGACGTTGTAGCCGTCGGGGTCGTGGACGAATGCCGCGTAATAGCCGGGGTGGTAGTGCGGCCGTTGCCCGGGCGGCCCGTTGTCGGCGGCGCCGGCCTCGATCGCCGCGCGGTGGAAGGCGTCGACCTCGCGCTCGCTCGCGGCGCGGAACGCGACATGCGTGCGCGGCGATTGCGGCTCGCCTGACGAGATCCAGAAGTCGCCTCCGGGGTCGTCGTCGCCCGCTTGCGTCGGAGCACCGAACCCGACGGCGCCGTCGAGCTCCAGGGCGGCCCGGTAGCCGAGCGGTGCGAGCGCCTGCGCGTAGAAGCGCTTGCTGCGCTCGAGATCGGACACGTTGAAGCCGGTGTGGTCGATCATCGTTCCGTGCTCATTCAACTCCACCGCGAAGCACCGGACGCTGGACCGGTCAATGGCGCTTGTGGGGCTCGGGTGACCTGTGCCATTGGTGGAACCTCGACTTCCGCCGCGCGCGCAAGACTCGCATGTTCGCGATCGACACCGGGGCATGGATTCGACCGGTAGTGACGCCGGACGATGCGGACGCCTTCGCGGCCGCGCTCGGCGCCGCCGGGGTCAGCATCGGCCGGCGCGAAACCGCAGTCCGTTTCGCTTAGCGTGCGCGTGCCGCGGACCGGCTGACGCGCGCGTCCTACGGGCGAGCCGGCGTACTCGGCGCTTCGGTCTCGAGCTCGACGTGCCGCCGGGTTGCGAGCTGTGCGGAGGGGGCGAGGAAGACCGGTCGGTCGGATCGCTGGACGACGTCGTGTGCGACGTCGCCGAGGAGCATCGAGGAGATACGGGAACGGCCGCGCGAGCCGAGGACGATCAGCGGCGCGTCGATCTGCGCGGCGTAGGCGATGATCGCCTCATCGATCGGAACGCTGACCTCGATTCCGCGTCCCTCGGCCTCGAAGCCGGCGTGGCTCGCGAGCTCCGCGCCCTCTTGGGCGAGCTGCTGGGCCAGCAGCCCTTCGCGCTCGTTGACGCTTGCGGGATCCTGGATGAGCTCCAGGATGTTGACGGAGAAGCGGTTTGCGACGAGAGCGAACGGCTGCCAGAAACAGACCGCGACGGCTTCGCGTTCGCCGAGCACCGATGCCGCGGCGTCGATCGCAGCGCGTGCGTCGTCCGAGCCGTCGTAACAGAGAAGGATCGGCCCGGTCGTATCCATGTCAGGCGTTGAGGAGCGCGAGGATTCCAACAGCGATCAGCGCGACGAGGGTAACAACACCGGCTGCGATCCGGGCGTCCCCCGAGATGCGGCTGCCGCCCGAGACGTGCGCCTTCGACTGCGCCTCGAAGCCGGTGATCACGAGTGCGGCAGCCGCCGGGGAGACGACGGCGACGGCGAGGCAGACGACGAGGATCTTCCACAGGTCGCCGAGCGGCAAGTAGTCCTGAAAGGCGGCGACGATCACGCGGAGGCTCCGGCCCCGACCGGAATCGGCCGCACCTGCGGCTCGGGCGGGGGAATCACGTTCTTCGAGGAGACGTTGTCGCGCGTGGCCAGCCAGAACAACACGCCTCCGAGTGCCAGCGCGACGGCCCCGACCACGAACACTCCCGCCGTGGCGCTCGAGAAGAGCTGGACCCCTTCGTGGGCGGCGGCACCCATCAGCCCTGCGGCAGGCAGGGTCAGGAGCCAGGCGATGACCATGCTCCGCACGACGTTCCAGTGCACGACGCCACCGGCTCTGCCAAGACCCGAGCCCATGATCCCGCCCGAGACGACGTGCGTCGTCGAGAGCGAGAAGCCGAAGTAGGACGAGGCCAGGATCGTCGTCGACGAGGCGCTCTCGGCTGCAAAGCCCTGTGCCGGGAGGATGTCGGTGACCCGCGTGCCGAGCGTCTTGATCACCCGCCACCCGCCGGAGAAGGTGCCGGCTGCGATCGCCGCGGCGCAGACGGCCTTCACCCAGAGTGGTATGCCCGCGTCAGCCCCGAGGCGGCCGCCGGCCACGAGCGTCAGCACGACGACGCCCATCGTCTTCTGCGCGTCGTTCGTCCCGTGAGCGAGCGCCACGAGCGAGCTCGACGCGATCTGGCCGAGCCGGAAGCCACGGCTGGAATGCTCCGCTTGTACCCGGTCGGTGAGCCCGAACGAAAGACGGGTCGCGATATACGCGGCGAGACCGCAGACGAACGGCGCCAGGACGGCCGGGACCACGACCTTCGCCAGGATTCCACTCCAGATCACCCCATGCGAGCCGACCGCGGCGATCATCGACCCCATCACGCCGCCGATCAACGCGTGCGACGACGAGCAGGGGATGCTGAAGTACCAGGTCGCGAGGTTCCAGAGGATCGCACCGATGAGGCCCGCGAACACGATCGGCACGGTCACGAGCTTCTGCTCGACGATCCCGCTCGCGATCGTCGCCGCAACCGAGACCGACACGAACGCGCCGGCGAAGTTCAGGATCGAAGCGAGCCCGACCGCAATACGCGGAGGAAGCGCGCGCGTCGCGATCGTCGTCGCCATCGCATTTGCGGTGTCGTGAAAGCCGTTGGTGTAGTCGAAGACGACAGCCGTCGAGACGACGACGATCAACAGTGTCAACGACGAGTGCACATGCGCTCTCTACCGAGCATGCAGGGGTACTCAAACCGGGTTCACCACCCTGACGACACGCTGCGACCACTTCGCCTTGCGAGGCGTGGCCGTCAGCCGCCGCTGATCGCGGCGATCACGTCGATGCGCGAGCCTGCAGCGAGCGCCGTGTCGAGCGCTGCGCGCTCGCGGTCGACGTACACGTGGATGTGTGGGCGAAGCTCCGTCCCGCCCGCGCAGAGGCGGTCGCGCAAGCCGGGCCAGCGCTCGTCGAGTCGCGCGATCGCTTCGCCGACGGTTGCCGCGTCGACGTCGACGCGGCGCGGCAGGTCGCGGAACAGCGGCGGCAGCGTTCCGGGGAGATGCACGTCGGCCATGGCTACGGAATGACGGCGACCTCGACCGACGCGATCGGCGGCAGGTAGCTCGCGATCTCCGTCCAGCTTTCGCCCTCGTTCGCGCTCGCGAACACCTGGCCGGTGCTCGTGCCGAAGTAGAGGCCGGGCACGTCGAGCGCGTCGATCGCCATCCCCTCACGCAGCACGCCGAGGTGCGCGTCGTGCTGCGGGAGGCCGTCGTCGAGACGCTGCCACGTCGAGCCCGCGTCGCGCGTGCGCCACACCGATGCCCTGCCATCCGGCATGACGCGCCCGTGGCCGGGATCGAGCGGGATGACGTAGAACGTCTCCTTGTCGTGCGGATGCGTCGCGGCGGCGAAGCCGAACTCCGTCGGCAGCCCTTCGGTGATCTCGACCCACTGGTTGCCGCCGTCGTCGCTGCGGTGCATACCGACGTGGTTTTGCTGATAGAGGCGCTGCGTGTCGAGCGGCGACATCACGAGCTTGTGCACGCAGTAGCCGACCTCCGGGTCCTCGAGCGGCCAATCTGCGCGTAGACCCTTGTTCCGCGGCGTCCACGACGCGCCGTCGTCGGTCGTCTCGAAGATGCCGACCCCCTGCACGACCGCCCAGAAGTGCGACGCGTCGTCGGGGTGGGGGAGGATCGCCGGCAGGCCGAGATGTCCCGGCGGCTGGTTCTTCGGGTCGTTCCAGTTCTCGCGGCCCGGCATGCCGTCGAGCGTGCTGAGGAGCGACCACGTCTTCGCGCCGTCGCGGCTCTCGAAGATGCCTGCATTCTCCGCGCCGGCGAGGATGCGGCCGTGCGCGACCGTGAGGCCCGAGACCTTCGAGAGCTTCTGCCCGCCGTCGTCATACGCGAGACCCTCGCTCGAGAGCTCCCACGTCTCGCCGAGATCGGTGCTCCGCCAGACGCCCGCGCCGTGCCACTCGCTCGCCGCTGCGGCGTAGATCGCACCGGAGTCTGCATCGTGCACCGCGTGATAGATCGGCCAGCCTTCGCAGTACGGGCCGCGCACCTTCCAGTCGCGACGATCCGCATCGCTCTCGAGGATGAAGCAGCCCTTGCGTGTTCCGACGAGGACGACGGTCAGCGGCATCGGTTGTACCTCCAAGGTCTGAGAGAGACTGAACGACTCATACGGTCTCCACGGCGGGTTGCTCGGGTGCACGCAACGGCTCGCGGACGAACAACGCTCGCGCCGCGAAGCGCGGCATCCACCAGTTCCAGCTGCCGAGCAGTCGCATGAGTGCCGGCACAAGTAGCGCACGGATCACGGTCGCGTCGAAGATGATTCCGGCCGCGAGCCCCACGCCGAACTGCTTGATGTCGACGCCGGGACCGGACGCGAGAACGAAGAACGCGAACATCAGGACGAGCGCCGCGCTCGTGACGAGCTTCCCGGTCCGCGACAGGCCGAGCGCGATCGCACGCTTCGTGTCGCCGGTCTCGTCGAAGGCCTCGCGCATGCGGGTCAGCATGAAGACCTCGTAGTCCATCGAGAGCCCGAACAGGAACGCGAAGATCATCAGCGGGATCCACGGAATGATCGCGTGCGTTGCATGCACGCCCCAGATCGCCTGCGAGCCGTGTCCGAGCTGGAAGACGATCACGATGATCCCGTACGCCGCCGCAAGTGAGACGAGGTTGAGCACGACGGCCTTCAAGGCCAGCACGAGCGAGCGGAACGCGCGCGAGAGCAGGATGAACGTCAGCAGCACGACGAAGCCGAGGACGTAGGGGAAGTTCGAGTAGACCGCCTTCACGAAGTCGCGGTCCTCGGCAGCCAGCCCGCCGAGTGTCCCGCCGGTTCCCTCGAGGGCCGCGCGCACGCGCTTGATCGTCGACCGCGCCGGCTTCGACGCGCCGTCGGTTGTCGCGAACGCCTCGACGATGCTGCTCGAGCCCTTGCGCCAGTCGGGCGGCGCGACGGCCCCGGCGATGCCGGGCGTCGCGCGAAGCTTGGCGACGATCGGCGCCGTGCTCCGGCCTCCTTCGACAAGGATGTCGAAGGGCTTCATCACGCCGGCCGAGATGCCGGCATTCGCCAGGGTCGCCCGGCCGACGATCGCGTCGCCGCTTCCGGGGAAGTCCTTCACCTGCGCTTCGCTCGGATTCAGCTGGACGCCGTAGAAGACGAGCGTGCCCACGATCGCGACCCCGATCACGGCGACCGGGAGCGGCCGGCGCATGACGAACGTGGCCCAGCGGCCCCACCAGCCGTCTTCCGGGTGTCCGCTGTCGACGAACCGCTTCGGCAACAGGCGCACGCTGTTGATCCGCGTGCCGAGCGTCGCGAGCAGCGCGGGGAGCAGCGTGATCGCTGCGGTCACGGACACCGCCGGGATCAGCATGCCGCCGATCCCGATCGAGCGGATGAACGGCAGCGGCAGGATCACCATCGACAGCAGGCCGACCGCCACCGTCGAGCCGGAGACGATCACCGAGCGGCCGGCGTGCGTCATCGTCTCGACGAGCGCGGTCTCGACGTCCTCGCCCTCGCGCAGCTCGTCGCGGAAGCGGAAGATCATCAGCAGCGCGTAGTCGATCGCCACGCCGAGGCCGACGAGCGCGATCAGGAACTGCACGATGATCGACACGTTCGTGATGTAGGTGAGCACCCACACGAGCGTGAATGTGTTGAGGATCGACGCGATCGCGATCACGATCGGCATCAGGACTGCCGGCAGGGTGCCGAAGACGAAGAACAGGATCACGAGCGAGCCGAGGCCGCCGATCAGCGCCTCGGTCAGCACGCTCGGCCCGGTGCTGCCGCCGGACGAGGCGGCGTAGAGCGCGTCGCGACCGGTCAGGGAGGACTGAACGCCGGCGGGCGTGGCTGCCTTCAGCTTCGCGCGCACCTGGTCGACGTGCACCGACGAGCTGAACTTCGGCGTGCCGGGCGGATAGATCTCCGCGAACGCGGTACGCCCGTCCTTGGAGACGTACGCGCCGCTGCCCGTCGACCAGAACGACGAGACGCGAGAGCCCGGATTCACCTTCGCCGCCGCGTCGATCGCCTGTGCGACCCCGGTCGCCTTCGTGATGTCGCCACTCGAGTGGAACACGGCCACGAGCGGCGCCTGCTCGCCCGTGCCGAAGGTGTGGAGCGTCCGCTGGTTCGCCTCGTAGGCCGAGTAGCCGGGAATCGAGAAGCTCTCGAACCAGCGCTTCGACACCTGGCTCGCGGAGAACATGCCGAAGATCGTGAGCACGATCCAGACCGCGATCACCGCA
>DATEXK010000336.1:0-24401 GCA_035257065.1 Gaiellaceae bacterium
CAAGGAGCGGATCATGGGTTTCGGGCATCGCATCTACCGCGCCGAGGATCCACGCTCGCGCCTGCTGAAGAGGACGGCGAAGGAGCTGGGGTCGCCGCGGGTCGAGGGCGCGGAGGCGCTCGAGCAGGCTGCGCACGAGGCGATCGCGAAGAAGCACCCCGACCACTCGTACACGAACGTCGAGTTCTGGTCGGCGATCGTGCTCGACGTCGCCGAGATCCCGGCCGCGCTCGCGCCGGCGATGTTCGCCTGCTCCCGCACCGCGGGCTGGTCGGCGCACATCCTCGAGCAGAAGCGCCTCGGCGTGCTCGTCCGCCCGGCGGCGAAGTACGTCGGGCCGTCGGCCCGGTCGCTGCAGTCGATCTAGGGGCGCTGTCCGGGGCGGGCGCGAGACTGGCGCCGGTGCTCGTCTCGGAACAGCCGTTCGGTCTTGCGCTCACGGAGCTCGTCCGCGAGGTCGAGGACGTCTACGTGACCGCCCGCGGCCTCAAGGTCGCGACCTTCGCGGAGGTGCTCGAGGGCGTCTCGCCGGGCGTGTTGCGCGCAGCCGTCTCCGGTGACGTTGCTCCCTCCCGCGAGCTGGTCGAGGAGTGCGCCCGCTTCCTGCGCGTCCGGCCGGACTACTTCCGCGAGTACCGCGAAGCCCTGCCGCGCGCCGCCTGATCGGCCCGGCTCACGCAGCATCGAGGAAGTGGGCCTCCTCGGGGCCGCGAATCGTCGCTGCGAGTCGTGCCCGCACGCGTGCGAGCTCATCGGTGTGCGCGTCGATCTCGGTGCGGCTCGCGCCGCGCTCGGCGAGCAGGTCACGGACGAGTACGAGGCCTCGTGCCTGGAGCAGAAGGTCGTCGATCTCGTGCGTGAGCAGCTGCTCCGCATCGACGTGGTGGCGGATGTCGGTGATCATGCTGCCTCCTCGAGTTGCTCGATGATGTCGATCTGCGCTGCGGGCGCCGTTGCGGCGGGCTGCCGCGCCGGCGCGACGAAACGGATTGCGACGACGACGCCGACCAGTGCAAGGCCGGTCAAGATGTCGAACGCGGTCCGGAAGCCGTGCGTCAGATCGGCGCCGGCGAGTGAGGCCGTAACACCGGGGTGCGCGGACGCGGCGGCGATCGTGCTCACGGCGGCCAGACCGACCGCACCGCCGACCTGGCGGGTGGTGTTGATCAGGCCCGAAGCGATCCCGGCGTCCGCCGGTGCCACTCCCGTGAGCCCGGCGATCGTCATCGGCACGAACGTGAAGGCCATGCCGATCCCGCTCAGCAGGTACGCCGGGAACAGGTTCCAGAAGTAGTGCCCGTGCGTCGGCAGCTGCGTCAGGAGCGCGAGCGACACAGCGACGAGCGACAGCCCCGTGCTGAGGACAGGCCGGACGCCGAAGCGGGTGACGAGCGTCTGCCCGACGTTCGCGAACACGACGATCGAGAGCGTGGTGGCCGCGAAGGCCGCGCCCGTCTGGAGTGCTGAGTAGTGCAGCACCTGCTGCGTGTACAGGGTGAGCAGGAAGAACTGCGAGAACGCCGTTGCGCCGACGATCACGGCGATGCCGTTCGCAGCCGCCAGCGTGCGCTGGCGGAAGATGCGCAGCGGCAGCAGCGGCGCCTTCGAGCGCAGCTCGATCGCGACGAACGCGGCGATGAGGAGCGCGGATCCCCCCAGCAGCGCGAGCGTCGTCGAGTCGCTCCAGCCGGACGTGGCTGTGCGGGTCATCGCGTAGACGAGCAGGATCAGGCCTGCGGTGACCGAGGTCGCTCCGGCGACGTCGAAATGGCGGTGCCGCAGCTCGGAACGGCTCTCGCGCAGCAGCCAGGGCGTGACGGCGATCACGGCCGCGCCGACGGGAACGTTGATGAAGAAGATCCAGGACCAGGAGAGGTAGGACGTGAGGACGCCGCCGAGCAGCACGCCGGCCGCGCCGCCGCTCCCGGACGCTGCGCCCCAGACGCCGAGCGCGACATTCCGCTCGCGGCCTTCGCGGAACGTCGTCATCAGGATCGAGAGTGCGGCGGGGGCAAGCAACGCGCCACCGAGGCCCTGCAACGCGCGAAACGCGATCAGTGAGCCTTCAGACCACGCGAGGCCGCAAAGGAGCGAGCTGCTCGAGAACAGCAGCAAGCCGGTGACGAACAGGCGCCGGCGGCCGAGGACGTCGGCGAGGCGTCCGCCGAGCAGGAGGAAGCCGCCGAAGATGATCGCGTAGGCGCTGATCACCCACTGCAGGCTCGCCTCGGGAAAGTGCAGGTCGGTCTTGATCGACGGGAGCGCAACGTTCACGATCGCGACGTCGAGCACCACCATGAACTGCGCTGTGACGATCACAGCGAGAGCGAGCCACCGCCGGCGGCTCTCGGGAATTGCGCGAATCGAGGTACGTACCACTAATAGCCTCCAGAGATCGTTTGGAGATGCCATGATATCAGCTACCAACGCTAGGGCGAGCTATACTTATTCCCGATGACCGCACAAAGCCCCGAGACACCGGTTCAACCCCGCCGCCCGGGGCCCCCGAAGGAGCTCCTCTCGAGCGCGTCCTTCCTGCTCAAGCGGGTCGGCTTCGCGGTCAAAGAGCGCATGGTCGGCGCCTTCGAGGAGGTCGGTCTGAGCATGTACGACCACGCGATCCTCGCGCTGCTGCACGAAGAGCCGCGCGAGACACAGGCGACGATCGCCGACGCCCTGGGCTTCGATCCCAGCCATCTGGTGGGCGTGCTGGACGAGCTCGAGGAGCGTGGGCTGATCGCGCGCCGCCGCGATCCGGCCGACCGCCGCCGCCATCTGGTCACGATGACGCCGGCGGGCGAGGATGCCCTGAAGCAGCTACGCGCGATCGGCAAGCGCGTCGACGACGAGTTCTTCAAGCCGCTGGACGCCGCCGAGCGCAAGACGCTCACGGCCCTGCTGGCGCGCCTCGCCAGCCACCACGACGCGCGCTACCGCAGCAACGGCGGCCCGTAGACCTCCGAACGTGCGCGTCGACTGCGTACTCGCCGCGCGCTCGCCTTCCTCGCGCTCCGCGATGACGCCGGCGTCGAGCAGCGTCTTCCCGGCCGGCAGGGCGATACGCTCCCCCTCGTGGACGAGCTGCTCGCCTATCGCGACCGCTTCCCGATCCTCCGTGACTGCATCTACCTGATCAACCACTCGCTCGCGGCGATGCCGGCGGCGGCCGAGGACCGGTTGCTCGAGTACGCCCGCATGTGGCGCGAGCGCGGCATCCGCTCGTGGGGCGAAGGCTGGTGGGAGATGCCCGTCACGATCGGCGACCAGCTCGCGCGGATCATGGGCGCCGCGCCCGGCACGATCGTCATGCACCAGAACGTCACGGTCGCCGAGGAGGTCGTGATCTCGTGCTTCCGGAAGGGCCTCGTGCGTGCTCCGGGCGTGCGCAATCGCGTCGTCTACGAGGAGGCGAACTTTCCGTCGGTGCGCTACCTCTACCAGGCGCAGCCCGACCTCGAGGTCGTCGCCGTCGAGGACGACCGCGCGATCGTCGAGGCGATCGACGAGCGCACCCTGCTCGTGCCGATCAGCCACGTGCTCTTCAAGAACGCCGAGATCCAGGACGTCGAGCCGATCGTGCGCCGCGCGCACGAGGCCGGCGCATACGTCGTGCTCGACTGCTACCAGTCCGCCGGCGTCGTCCCGTTCGACCTCACGGCGCTCGAGGTCGACTTCGCCGTCGGCGGCAGCGTCAAGTGGCTCTGCGGCGGCCCGGGCGCAGGGTGGCTCTACGTCAGGCCCGACCTCGCCGAGCGCCTCGAGCCGACGTTCGTCGGCTGGCAGGGTCACGCACGGCCGTTCGCGTTCGAGCCGGAGCTCGAGTACGCGCCCGGCGGGCGCCGCTTCCTGACCGGCACGCCCAACGTGCCCGCGCTCTACGCAGCGAGCGCCGGCTACGACGTGATCGAGGAGATCGGGGTGGAGCGGATCCGCGAGCGCTCTCTCCTGCTGACGTCGTTGCTCATCGAGCTGCTGGACGGCGCCGGCTTCGAGATCTCGAGCCCGCGCGAGCCTGCACGGCGGGGCGGCACCGTGCTCGTGCGCACCCCGGACGATGCCGCCGTCCAGCGCGAGCTCGGCGAGCGGGGCATCATCTGCGACTTCCGGCCCGGCGCGGGAGTCCGGCTCGGGCCGCATTTCTACAACACGGAGCACGAGCTGCGCGAGACCGTGGCGCAGCTCGTCGAGATCGTCGAGAGCGGCGCCTTCGAGCGCCACAGCGGGGCTGCCGCCCGCTTCTGATCACCTTTTTCAAGGGATAAGATCCCCCGTTTTGATTACAAAAGGCAGGGCACAATGTAACACAATGGGTGGATGCGGATCCTTCCCCTGCTCGCTCTGGTGGTCGTCGTCTCGGCCTTTGCGCAGTCCGCGCTGGGCGCGCAGCTGATCGATCGCAACGCGACCGGCGTCAAGATCACCGCGAACTCGAAGGGCGAGGCGCTGCTCACCTACACCAAGGCAGGCGTTGTCAAGCACGTTCTCGTCTGGGGCGCCGAGAACGCCCGCGTCCCGGTGGCCGGTGGCAAGCAGGTCAAGTTCAGCCTCGACTACTCGGGCGGCTGGGGCAAATACCACAAGACCTACTGGAACACGTTCGCGAACACGTGCGGCCAGTACGACGGGCCCGCGATCCCGAACATGGTCGCCGCCTGTCGGTCGGCTGACGGAAGCTACTGGGCCGTACAGAGCTGGCCCCAGCCGCTCCCGGATCTCGGCTACACGCCGTGGACGCCCACACTTGCTGCGAACTGGCTCGAGGTCTCGCACTGGACCGGCGATCTCGCGAAGCTCGAGGTGCAGAGCAACTGGGTGTACAGCGGCAGGTTCCAGAGTCTCTTCGGCCGCGAGACGTACGGCGGCACCGGTGTCTACGGCTTCGGCACGACGAGCGTCGGGGCGCCGACCGACAACTTCGGCCGCCTCATCTATCTCGACACGCACAACTCGGCCTACGGCGCCGGCTGGAGGCGCGAGAACTCGTTCGTGCCGCACAACCCGACGGGCGTGTTCTGCTACGGCTTCTACACGTTCGATCCGACGAAGGGCGGCTATCAGCATCCTCCCGGCCAGACCGCGGTGCGTGGTCCCGGGCTCGGCGACCAGTATCGGCTGACGGCATCGGGACCGGGTGTGACCCCGAACGTCTCGGCGACGATTCCCGCCCTGCACGTGTTCGACAAGAACAACCCGGCCGACGTCGACTTTCAGCGCCAGCAGGCCGCAGTTCTCTCCTCCTGGGGCGACAAGCAGTGCCGCGCCGGTCTCTCCTAGAGTCCTAGCGAAGCAGGTCGACGAGCCGCTGCGCGTACGCCGGCGCCGTGGGTGCATCCTCGTGCCGGAAGTAGACGTAGGTGGGCTCGGCGACGTTGCGCACCCGCTCCGCCAGCTCCTGTAAGTCGACGTCGTCGTACGGCGGCTCGCGCAGGCGCACATACCGGAAGGGCGCGGGTGTCGAGAGGTCGTTGACGCGCACCGCACCCGCGGTCGCGAGGCGTTCCTCGACGCCGTTCCACGAGGGATGCTCGAGATCGAAGGCGAGTCGCAATGACGGATCGAGCGAGCCGAGCAGGAGCTCCAGCATCCCGTCGTCGCGGGCGCTCTGGAGCGACACCCGGATCGGGCCCAGCCTGTCGCCGAGGGCGCGCACGCGCGACTCGAAGACGTCGAGCGAGCGCGAGCGGTTGCCCGGAAGCTTTGGCGCGAACTCGAAGCCGTCCGGCGCCTGGGCCGCCCAGCGCGCGAACTGCTCCTCCGACGGGATTCGGTACCCGGTCGTGTTCAGCTCGACCGTCCGGAACCGCTCGGCGTAGAAGCGCAGGAACTCCGCCGGGTCGAGCCCGGCCGGGTAGAACCCGGGCCGCCAGGTGGGATACGACCACCCGGAGCTACCGACCGAGACGCGGTCTAGAGTTCGCGGTCCTTTGGCCACCGTGGAAACTGTGACAGTTCCCGTCGAGACGTTCACCGAGGAGGAGCGTGAGCGGCTCGCGCCCCACTTCACGAACCTCGATCGGCCGGTCTTCGGCCTCGTCAACCTCCCGGAGACCGTGAAAGGCGCGATGTTCGCCCGCTACTCCCGCTATCCCGGGACGTTGCGGCGCATGTTCCTCGACGAGTTCGCCGACTCGCTGCCCGAAGCGTCGGGCAGCGCCAAATCTGGGCAAGACAGTGCGGAGGGGCAGCGCGCTTCCGACCTCTACGAGCGGATCTTCCTCGGCTACGGCGACGACTCGGTCGCGCAGCTCGGCGGCGCGCACGTTGCGATGGAGTGGACGTCCAACCTGCTGACGAAGGTTCTCCAGCGGCCGCGCCTCGCCGCGTACCTCGAGCAGTCGACGCGCTACATCGCCTACGACACGCAACTCGAGGCGTTCGGCTACCGGTATCACCGCGACGCGCGTTTCGGGCCTGAGTACGAGCGCGCGATGGACGACCTGTTCGAGACGTACAGCCGCCTCCTCGAGGGCGTGTCGGCGTGGGTCGAGGGTGAGTTCCCGCGCAGCGCCGAGGAGTCCGCCGCAGCGCACGCGCGAGCCGTGCGTGCGAAGGCGCTCGACCTCGTCCGCGGTCTGCTGCCGGCGGCGTCGCTCTCCCACATGGGCATGTACGCGAGCGGCCAGACGTACGAGCAACTCGTGCTGCATCTGCTTGCGCATCCGCTTGCGGAGGCGCGCGCATACGGCACCATGCTGCTCGAGGAGCTGCAGAAGATCATCCCGAGCTTCGTCGCACGCGTTCCTCGCGAGGATCGGGGCGGCCGCTGGATCGAGTTCCTGCGCGAACGGCGCGGCGCCGCCGACGCTGCGGCCGCGAGGCTCGGCCTCGACGAGGACACCGCTGCGGCCGCGCCGTCCGTGCGCTTGATCCGCGCACACGGGACGGAGGAGGAGTTGCTCGCCGCGCTGCTCTACGAGTCGGCGGCGACAGGTGAGGAGGAGGCGCTACGGGCGGTGTCGCAGCTCTCGCAGGATCAGCGGGGAGCGCTGCTCCGCGAGCTGGTCGGCGAGCGGGAGAACCGCCGGCACCGGCCGGGGCGCGGCTTCGAGACGCTCACCTATCGCTTCGAGATCGTTTCGGACTACGGCGCGTTTCGCGACCTCCAGCGCCACCGCCTGCTCACGTGCCAATGGCAGCGGCTCACGCCCGACCTCGGCGCCGACGTTCCGCACGAGGTCGTCGCCGCCGGCCTCGGCAGCGAGTACGAGCGCGCACTCGAGGTCTCTCGCGTCGAGCACGCGCGACTGAGAGGCCACGGTTTTGCGGAGGAGGCGCCGTACGCGCTCTGCCTCGCGTTCCGCATCCGCTACGTCCTCGAGCTCGACGCACGTGCGGCGCTCCACCTGATCGAGCTGCGCTCCGGGCGCCAAGGCCATCCGTCGTACCGCGCGGTGGCACACGAGATGCGCCGTGCGATCGCCGGCGTGCACCCGAACGTCGCCGCCGCGATGAGCTTCGTCGACGACTCGACGGAGGAGCGCCTCGAGCGGCTCCTCTCCGAGATGCGGAACGAGTCGAAGGCCTAAACCTTGGGGCGAAGCACGACCGGCCCGGCTTCGTGGTTGCCGGGCAGCTGCTTCGTCACGACCCAGGTGTCGTGCGGCTGCAGCTTGTAAGGCGCGTTGAGCCAGACCGACGTTCCGCGGTCTCGGGCCGAGATCACGAAGAAGCCGCAGGGCGCGAACGGCTTGCCGTTCCGCACGAGGTACACGGTGTAGTAGCCGTGCGGCGGCAGCTTGGGCAGGCCGGTGACCGAGATCTTCATCGGCCAGTTGCCCGCCGCGTCGGCCGGCTGGATGCGTAGCGAGGCGAGAGCGCCGGGGGCCGCCTTCGTGCCGACGAGCGACATCGTCGTTCCGGACGAGAGGCCGTCTCCCTTGCCGTTGCCCGTGATGTAGCCGGCGAGGAACGCCATCGCGACGAGCGCCACGGCGGCCGCGAGCAGCAGGACCCTTCGCCCGCCGCGGCGTTGCCGGCGCTGCATGGTCAGCGCGAGCGTCGGGCCTGCCTCCAGCTCGGGCGAGAGCTCTGCAGGAGGACCGGCTTGCACCAGCAGGTCGTGCACGGCGCGCAGCCGGGCGCGCTCCGCCTGCTCGACGTCGGGGCCGATCAGCTCGTCGAAGTCCGGCGGTCGCATCACGAGAGCTCTCCCTCCAGCAGGTCGGCCAGGCGCGCGAGTGCGCTCCTCGTCCGGGTCTTCACCGTGCCGAGCGGGATGTGCAGGTACGCCGCTACCTCACTCTGCGAGAGCTCGCTCCAGTAGGCGAGCTCGAGCACCTCACGCTCCTTCTCGGGCAGCTCTTCGAGCGCACGGTGCACGCGCCACGACACGAATGACGTCTCGGCGCGTTCCGCCGGCCCTGCCTCGGCGGATGCGGTGTCCGGTATCTCGGCCGGCTGCTCGACCTTCGCCCGCTGCCGGTCGACGATTGCGTTGCGCGCGACGGTGTACAGCCACGGCGCGGCCGGCCCGCGCTCCGGGCGGTAGCTCTGGGCAGAGCGCCACACTGCCGCGAAGGTCTCCTGCACTGCGTCTTCCGCGCGCTGCCGGTCGCGCAGGCGTCGAAGCGCGAGGCCGAAGATCGGGCGCACGTAGCGTTCATAGAGGAGCTCGAACGCCTCCCGGTCCCGCTCCGCTACGCGCACCAGGAGGTCGGTGTCGCTGACGCGGCCGGGGGTGTCGTCCTTCAGCTGCTCGGTGGGCCGCTGCGGCGGGACCGGGCGCAGCCGTGCGGGGGTGTCGAGCATGAGCTCCATGTCTTCACCGTCTTTACGCATCGCGGGCCATTTCGGATTCACAAGTCATAGCACTCGCCGCCTGACACAACCTTTACCTGACTCGGTGCTTGGCGTTACGCGAATTCGGAGATGACGTGCTTGTGAACACCGCAAAAGCTCAAGGAGGAACGAAGATGAGAATTGTCGCAGCCATGCTGGCGACCGCGGCGGCCTCGTTGGCACTGGTGGCGACCGCGGGCGCAGCCACGATCGGCGTCCAGATCAAGAGCACGGGCTTCTCGCCGAGCAGCATCGCGCTCACCCACGGCGACGCGGTCACGTGGAAGAACGTCGACAAGGTCGACCATCAGGTGGTCGCCGACGACGGGTCGTTCGCGTCACCGATCTTGCACGCGGGCCAGTCGTACACCACGACGTTCAACCGCGCGGGGACGTTCCGCTACCACGACTCGTACGCGGCGAGGCACACCGGCAAGATCAGCGTGAAGGGCCCGCCGCCGTCGCTGACGCTCGCGCTCTCCGAGCCGATCGTCAACTACGGCACCGTCGTGACGCTCTCCGGCGCGATCTCGACCGGCGCTGCGAACCAGTCGGTGGAGATCGACGCGACCGCGTACGGTCAGGCCTCGCCGATCCAGCTCGTCGTCCTCAAGACCGGCACCGGCGGCGCGTTCTCGTACGCCGTCACGCCCAAGCTCTACACCACGTACGTCGCACGCTGGAACAACACCGCGAGCGGGACGGTGCTCGTGCAGGTGGCGCCGAAGCTGCAGCTCCTGGCCGGCAAGAACGGCTACATGAGGGCGGTCCTGACGGCTCCCATCTCGATGGCGGGCAAGCACATCGGCCTGCAGCGGCTCTCGGCCTTCGGGCAGTGGGTGAATCTTGCGAACCTCACGCTCGGGACTCTGAACGGCAAGCTCTTCAAGCCTGCCGACTATCTCCCGAAGGGCACCTCGCACATTCGCGTGTTCCTCTCGGTGAACCAGGCCGGGCTCGGACTGCTCGCTGCGCACAGCGGCACGCAGACGATCAACAAGAAGTAAGCGAGACGGAGCGCGCGCGGCCTGCGCCGCGCGCGCTCCCGCGCTCTACTAGGTCGCGCGCGCCTCGGCGTAGCGCCGCTCGACCTCGGGCCAGTTGACGACGTTCCACCAGGCCTCGAGGTAGGCGGGACGCTTGTTCTGGTACTTCAAGTAGTACGCGTGCTCCCACACGTCGATGCCGAGCAGAGGCACGTCGCCCTGGGAGATCGGCGAGTCCTGGTTCGCGGTCGAGTAGACCGAGAGCGCGGTGCCGTCCCACACGAGCCACGACCAGCCGGAGCCGAAGCGCTTCACGCCGCCGTCGTTGAGGGCGGCCTTGAGCTTGTCGAGCCCGTCGAAGGTCTGGTCGATCGCGCGGCCGAGATCGCCGCCCGGCTCGCCGCCACCGTCGGGGCCCATGATCTGCCAGAACAGGGAGTGGTTGGCATGGCCGCCGGCGTTGTTGCGGACCGGGCCCTGCTTGTCGGCGGGCAGGGTGTCGAGGATGGTGAGCACGTGCTCGACGGACGCGTCGGCGTGCTCTGTTCCCTCGAGCGCAGCGTTCGCATTGTCGACGTAGGCCTTGTGGTGGAGATCGTGGTGGATCCGCATCGTCTCGGCATCGATGTGCGGCTCGAGCGCGTCGTACGGGTACGGGAGATCGGGCAATGTGAACGGCATCTGGGGCTCCTTTTCGACCGCGTCATTCGTGTGAAGGTGAGGATATGCTCCGCGCGCCCACTCACGCGACGATTAGAAGGAGCCGGATGTCGACCCTTGCGTTCAACTTCGAGGAGATCAAGCCACGGGAGCTGCGACCCGAGGTGTACGAGCTCGACGGGATCTCCCGCGCGTCGGTCGAGGCGCACTACAAGCTTTACCAGGGCTACGTGAACAAGCGAAACGAGATCCTCGGCAAGCTGGCAGACGTCGATCTGAGCGCCGCGAACCAGGTGTACTCGGAGCTTCGCGCGCTCAAGGTCGACCTCACGTTCGCGATCGGCGGAATCAAGAACCATGAGCTGTACTTCGCCCACCTCGGCGGCGGCGGCGGCGACCCGACCGGCTCCTTCGGCGCGCTCGTGCAGCGCGACTTCGGCTCGGTCGACGCCTGGCGCGCCGACCTGAAAGCGACGGGCCTCGCCGGACGGGGCTGGGCGTGGACGGCGTACGACTGGGACGAGAGGCATCTCTTCAACTACATCGGCGATGCGCAGAACACGTTCCCCATCTGGAATGCGACACCGCTCGTCGCGCTCGACGTCTACGAGCACGCGTACTTCCTGGACTACCAGACCGACCGCGCCTCGTACATCGACGCGTTCTTCGGCAACCTCGACTGGGACGTCGTGAACGGATGGGTCGAGCAGTACGCAATCCCGACGGGCTGACCGCCCGGTTGCCGCGCGCCTGATGCCCACCGCGATCCTCACGGTGTTCGGCTACCTCGTCGGATCGATGCCGTGGGGCTACTGGCTCGTGCGCATCTTCCGCGGGGAGGACATCCGCACGAAGGGCAGCGGCAACATCGGCGCGACGAACGTCTGGCGCGTGTACGGCCGGCGGCTGGGCATCCCGGCGGTGCTGCTCGACACGTTGAAGGGATTCGTGCCGGCGCTGCTCGCCACGCTGCTCGTCGGCCACGGGTCGGGCGTGCTCGCGGGCGCGGCTGCGATGCTCGGCCACTACCGGCCGATCTTCCTCGGCTTCCGCAAGGGCGGCAAGATGGTCGCGACGGCGGGCGGCGCGTTCCTCGGGGTCGCGCCGATCGTCGGCGGCTGCGCGGCGGCCGTCTGGATCGTGCTCTTCCTCGCGACGCGGTACGCGTCTGTCGCCTCGATCGTCGCGGCGATCTCGCTCGGCTGCTGGGCGTGGCTGCTCGGCTACCCCTGGCCGGTGATCGTCTTCGGCGCGTTCGCGGGAGTCGGCGTCCTGGCGTTGCATCGCGCGAATCTCGGCCGGCTGTGGCGCGGTGAGGAGCACCGCGCGCACCTGCGGCGGAAGCCGCGGAAGCCGGAGGCTAGCCCCTCAACCAGTCTCTGAGCTCGGTGTGCCGCAGCGGGCCGTGGTCTGCGCCCGCCAGCTCGCCCCGGAGCTCGCCGATCGTTCCGTAGCGCTCCGCGACGACCTCGTGCGCGTGGATCGTCTCGAAGTTCACCTGGCGCGAGAGCACGAAGTCGCCGTCGTCGAGCTCTGGCAGGTCGTCGAGGACGCTCTTCAGCGCGACGCGCACGGAGTCCTCGACGAAGCGCGGCTGCAGGTGCGCGTGCTCGACGACGAACAACTCGTCGGGCCGTTTCAGCAACTCGTAGATCGGTGAGCTCATCGACGACTCGACGAGCTCGACGAGCCGCTCGGCATCGACGTGCCTCGTCGTGCCGACGAACAGCGTTCCCTGGCCGCGCTGGTTGTGCGTCGCGATCGGGACGAGCTCGAGGATCCGGTCGACGTCGCCCGCATCGAAGCCCGCTTCGAGCAGGCGCTCCGAGGCGCGGCCGCGGACGAGACCCTGCGCGCACGGGCACGCATTGATACCCACCGCCTCGACGCCGACGATCCGGCGCACGCTCTGCTGCGACGCCGCGGCGATCCCGATCAGCGAGACCATCTCCTGCGTCGCAAGCTTCGTCACCGGTGTGAGGCGCTTATAGGGGTAGCGCGCAGTGATGTGCACCTCGGCGAGCAGCGCATCCTGCCGCTCGACGATGTGGCGCGCGACGTGCTCCGCGAGATCCTCGATCAGGAATGCGTCGTCGTCGACCACGCCCTCGATCGCCTCCTCGAAGAGCTCCGGGAAGCGCGACATGTGGACGCCCTTCTGCGACGGGTCGAGGTCGACCGTGCAGTCGATCGTCGCGAGAATCAGCTTCTCGCGCGCGCCGCGGCCGATGCGGACGGCTTTCTGGACTCCCGTGACGCCGGCGCGCGACAGGCCGAGCGGCACCTCTGGGGTCGAGGCCTGCAGATCTTCGAGCAGCTGGCGTGTCGAGTCGCTCATCCGGGTACTGTCCGGCACGGTAGCCGATGCGCAACGACACCTCCTTCGCCCGACTCGTCTCGCTCGCCTGCCACGACGTGCGCACGCCGCTCGCCACCGTGCACGGCTTTGCGAAGACGCTCACCCGGACGGTCGAGCTCGAAGCGCCTGCCGATCGCTACGTCGAGATGATCGAGGCGGCGTCCGCGCAGATGGCCGAGCTGCTCGACGAGCTCTCGCTCGTCGCCCGGATCGAATCGGGCCGGTACGACCCCGGGCTCCGCGAGGTGGACACGCTCTCCCTCGCGCAGTCGGCCGCGGAGCGCCTCGGCGAGGATCGCGTCAAGATCGCCGGCGAGGGAGCGACGGTCACGACCGACGCCGAGGCAATCGACCGCGGCGTCTCGGCGCTCGTGCAGGCAGCGCTTCGCCACGGCGGGCTGGACGAGGTCGAGGTCGTCGTGCGGGGCACCGTGATCGACGTCTCGCCGATCACCGACTCCTCTGCGGCGGTCGTGCTCGGGACGGAGCTGCGAGACCTCGGGGCGGCGGTCGCCGTCAGGCTGATCGAGTTCCTCGGCGGCAGCGTCGACGTCGACGACGGCACGCTGACGATCGTGTTGGCGGGCTAACGGACTACGACGCAGCTAGCTGGTTGCGAACCAGGTAGCTCACGGAATGGAGTGCGTCGTCCGCCGCTTGCTCGAGCGCCGGTTCGGCGATCTCGTGGCAGCTCCGGCAGCGCGCCTCGTACGAGTCGAGCGCGCCGACGACGATCGTGGCGCCGTCCGCAGGTGCGGGCGCACCGTCGACGAGCCGCTGCGTCATGGTCGCCGGTCCGCCGCAGCGGTGGCAAACGGCCTGAAGCTTGTCGAGGATCTCGGCCCGGCAGAGCAGCTCGGGCATCGCGCCGAACGGACGGCCGCGGAAGTCCTGGTCGAGGCCGGCGGCGACGACGCGCTTTCCGCGCGCGACGAGGACGTCGATCACGAGCACGATCCCGGGATCGAAGAACTGCACCTCGTCGATCCCGACGGCGTCGTAGCCCTCAGCGAGGCCCGGAATCTCCTCTGGCCGCGCGACGGCGACCGCTCGCATCTTCGCGCCCGCGTGACTGACGACGTGGCCGATGTCGTAGCGGTTGTCGATCTGCGGCTTCACGATCAGGGCGCGCTGGCCGGCGATCTCGGCGCGACGGAGCCGGCGAATGAGCTCTTCGCTCTTGCCGCTGAACATCGGGCCGCAGACGACCTCGAGCCAACCGCCGTGCTGTGGGAACAACCGGATCACGATTGATGACCCTAGCGAGCCGGTCCGACGACGCCCGAAGAACCGCTACTTCGAGCGCTCGAACGCCCAGCGGGAGAGGACCCGCAGGCTGACGATGCCGAGCGGCCGCCCGTCCTTGACGACGGGGAGATGGCGGAAGTTGTGCTCGAACATGATCTGCGCTGCGTCGTCGATCGAGGTCTCGGGCGAGACGGTCACCGGGTCGGCGGTCATCCACTGGCGGACGCGGGCTTCGGCGGCACGGGCGCGCTGGGCCACGGCGCGCAGCAGGTCGCGCTCGGTGACGATCCCGACGATGCGGACCATGTCCTCGACGACGACGACCGCGCCGACGTTCGCGTCGTGCATCTTCTCGGCAGCCTCGCCGATCGTGTCTGAGGGCTCGACCGTGAGGACGCCCTTCGTCATCAAGTCTGCGACCGTCGCCATGTTCCTGAGTTTATGGCAGTGGTCTGGCCGGTGACGTTCAGGCCACTTAACGGAGGAGGCGCGAGAGGCGGCGATCCTTCAGAACGCGGCCGCCGGTCTGGCAGGTCGGGCAGTAGTAGATCGTGTGCTCCTCGAAGTCGACCTGCGCGAGCGGAGTGCCGCAGGCATGGCAGGGCTGTCCCAGCCGGTTGTGTACCCGGTACGTCCGCTCGTCTTTCGTGCCCGCCTCGCGCAGTGCGAGCCCGCGGCGGAGCTCCTCGTCCATGGCGGTGGCGAGCCGCTCGATCTCCTCGTCGCTGAGGTCGGTCGAGAGCGCGTACGGAGAGAGCTTCGCGGCGTGGAGGATCTCGTTCGCCCAGGCGCGGCCGATGCCGGCGATTGCGTGCTGGTTGCGCAGGTAGGGGTGAAGGCGCCGCGATTCGCGGCGCATGATCTCGCCCAGCTCGGCGGCGCCGAGGCCGAGCGCTTCGGGGCCGAGATGCTCGAGCTCCGCCGCGGCGGCCTCGGGAGTCAGCAGCCAGACGCCCGCGCGCTTGCGCTTCGCGGCCTCGGTCAGCACGAGCTTCGAGCCGCCGGCGAACTCGAGCGCGAACGCCGGCGTCTTCGGGCCGCTCTCGCCGGCGGACAGCAGCTTCAGGCGCCCCGAGGTCATCAGGTGGACGAGCAGCACGAGCTCGCCGTCCTCGGTCGGGAAGAGGAGCCGTTTGCCGCGCCGCTCGGCGCCTCGCAGCTTGCGTCCTTCGAGCGCTGTGGGCGGCGGGTCGAACGTCTTGAGCGTGGCGATGTGCGCCGGCCCCGCCTTCGCGATCGGGAAGGCGGACACGGGTTCGTTCAGCGCGCGGCGCCACGCTTCCATCTCCGGCAGCTCGGGCATCGACCCGACGGTAGCGCTACGCGGCGTCTGTGGGGAGTACCCCGGCGAGCGGGGAGATCGTGGGCTCGATCGCTTCGGCGGGCTCCGCCGGCAACTCCTTGAGCGAGCGCACCGAGGAGAGGAGCAGCGGCACGAAGGCGAACAGCGAGCCGATCGCACCCACCCAGAGCGCGCTGCGCAGACCGAAGGCGGTCGCGAGCAGGCCGCCGATGAGGGTGCCGAGCGGGATCGTGCCCCAGACGATCCAGCGCATCGACGCGTTCATCCGTCCCTGGAGCCGCTCCGGCGTGATCGCCTGGCGGAGGCTGACCTGCGCGATGTTGTAGGCCATTCCGCCGTAGCCGAAGAGCACCGTGCCCACGAGGAGCACGGGGATGGGGAAGCCGCGCGGCGCGAGCGGGAACGAGAGGCCGGCGAGCGAGAAGAGGACTGCGGGCATCCAGATCGCGTTGCCGATCCCGCCGACGAGCCGCTGGAGACGCGTCGCCGTCAGCGAGGCGACGATCGCTCCCACGCCCATCCCGGCGAACACGACTCCGATCGCGATCGAGCCGAGGTGCAGGCTGCGCTGCATATAGAGGATCACGATCGAGAAGGCGATCTGTCCGAAGAAGTTCGACGATCCGGTGGAGAGCGCGATCCACTTCAGGTAGCGGTGGCGGACGACGTAGTGCACGCCTTCTTTCAGCTCGGGCCACATCTTCGGCTTGGCCGCGTCGGGCGCGCGCTCGGGCAGCGTCTCCTGCTTGCGGATCGGGATCATGAAGGCGGTCGAGACGACGAAGCTGACCGCGTCGAGCGCGATCGCGTACGGCGCGGTGAGCGCGGCGACGAGCACACCGGCGAGCGCCGGGCCGGTCGTCTGGGCCGCGGAGACCGTGGTCTGGAGCTTCGCGTTGCCCTCGACGAGATCGTCGCGTTCGACGAGCGACGGGAGGTACGACTGGTACGCGACGTCGAAGAACACCGTGAAGATCCCGATCGCGAACTGCAGGACGAGGAGATGCCACATGCGGAGCGTGTGCGTCGCCCACAGCACTGGGATGAGCGTGAGCAGGACGGCGCGTCCGGCGTCGCCGACGATCAGGATCGGACGGCGGCGGAGGCGGTCGACCCACACGCCGGCGGGGAGCGCGAAGAGGATGAAGGGCAGGAAGCCGAGCACGCCGAGGAGCGAGAACGCCAACGGCGATGAATGCAGTTGGGTCGCGGCGAGCAGCGGAATCGCCAGCGCAGAGATCTGGGAGCCGAACTCGCTGATCGATTGTCCCGACCAGAGCTTGACGAAGTCGCGGTTGGCCCAGAGCCCGCCCGACGGGCGCCGGAGCTTACGCATCGATTGCGCGCCGGTAGAACGCGACAGCGAGGCCGAACTCCTCGCCCTCCGCGCCGTCGGCGGCGCGGAAGTCGTCGACGACCTTCTCCAGCCGGCGCACGAGGCGGCGCGCGTCGGCCTCGCTGAGCCGTGCGCGAACGACGCCGAAGGTCGTCTGGGAGTCGCTGCCGATCGGGAGCATCTCCTCTGCGGCGCGGCGGAGGGAAGCCGCTGCGACGTTCCAGACGTCCTCGGCGTCGGTGTCGGAGCTCTTGAAGAGGAACAGGCGTGCGGTGCGGCCGTAGAGCTTCTCCGTCATCGCGCGCACCTGCCGCGTCCGTACGACGCGAACGAGGCCGGCCTTCTCGAGCACCTTCACGTGGTGGCCGACGGTCCCTTTCGGGAGGCCGAGCTTTGTCGCGAGCTCGGTCGTCGAAGAGGCCCGGTCGCGGAGCAGGATGACGATCTTCGAGCGGAGATCGTCGCCGAGCGCCTTGAGCTGCTCCGGCTCGCGCACGACGAGCACGTCGTCCGCCTCGTAATCCGGAGACGGAAGCGTGAGGCGCTCGTTGGCGGTTTCCCGGATCGTCTCCGAACGGGCCACTAATCCGGAATGTACGACTTATCCCGCCCATTCGTCAAGCGGCGCTCGTATGCCCGCCCTCCGCTCAGGGCCGAACCCCTGGGTCAGACCCGGGTCTGACCCAGGGGTCGGTGACCTGTGGGAGCTCGACGAACCGCCGAAGCTGCTCGATGCCGTCGTTGCCAGGCCCGAAGCAGTCGAGAACGCGCGAGACGTCCACGAAGGTGAAGTTCTCCGTCGGCTCGACCAGCGCGCGGTAGCTGCACCACGGCCACTCCTCCGGCGAGTCGCAGAGGCCGGCCTCGCAGGCATTTCGGGCGATGTAGCGGAACGTCGAGAGCAGGTATCCCTCGGTCTCGATGCGCTCGGACCAGAACCGGCCGTCGACGACATGGCCACTCAGCCTGTGCCGTGCATTGAAGCGGGTTGCGTGGCTCACGTTCAGGTGCTTCATGCCGATCGACAGCGACGTGTCGGAGGTCTCGACGAGCAGGTGATAGTGCGTGTTGAGGAGGGTGACGCACATGCACGTCCAGCCGAGGCGGGAGAGGGTCTTGGCGAGCTCGGTGACGAACAGCATGCGGTCGATCTCGTCCTTGAAGAGGACGCTCGTCCACACCGAGTGCGTCCCGATGTGGAAGAGACCGGGCAGCGCGTCGCGTTTCTTGCGGGGCATCGGCCCAGGGTTGCGGGACCAGACGGCCGTCGCCAGTGTCCTTTGGAAGTTGGCACACATTTGTTACGGGGTCTGACCCGGGTCTGACCCCGGGGTGCGGACCTCGGGGCGCGTAGGCTCCGCCGGTGGACGCAATCGTCGTCGAGGTGCGCCGCGCCGGGATCGTCGAGGCGGTGCACCGGGTGCACGCGGTCGCCGTGCGCGACGGAGCGGTTGTGGCCGAGGCCGGCGACGCCTCTCTCACCTGCTTCCTTCGCTCCGCGTCGAAGCCGATCCAGGCGCTCCCGCTCGCACGGGCGCGCGACGACCTCGACGACCGCGATCTCGCCATCGCCTCCGCGTCCCACCGGGCGACCGACGACCAGATCGCCGCCGTCCGCGCGCTCCTCGCCAAGGCTCCGGCCACCGAAGACGAGCTCGAGCTCGGCCCGCAGGAGGGCCGCGCGGCCGACCGCATCTTCCACAACTGCTCCGGCAAGCACGCCGGGATGCTCGCCCTCTGCCGGGCGCAGGGCTGGGACGTGCAGGGCTACCGGCTCGCGGGCCACCCGGTGCAGGAGGCCTGCCGCGCCGCCCACGCCGAGGCAGCGGAGCTCGACCCGTCGGAGCTCGCCACCGGCGTCGACGGCTGCGGCGTCCTGACCTTCGCGCTTCCCCTCGAGCGGATGGCCCACGCGTTCTCCCGCTTCGAAGGCCTGCCCGCCGGCGCGCGCATCGCCGCCGCGATGCGCGCGCAGCCGGAGCTCATCGGCGGGCCCAACGGCGCCGATCTCCACCTGATGCGCGCCGCTCCCGGCTGGTTCGCGAAGGGCGGCGCAGAGGGACTGTTCTGCGCCGGCGGCCCGGACGGCGTCGGTATCGCGCTCAAGTGCGACGACGGCTCGTCCCGCCCGCTCGAGCCCGCCCTCGCCGCGTTCCTCGCGCCCCTCGGCGTCGACCTGCCGGATCTCGCAGAGACGCCGCTTGTCAACAGCAGGGGCGAGCGTGTCGGCGAATGCGTCGCAATTACTTCGTGACGTGTGACCTTTTCTTTACGAACCTGTAACCGCTCACTAAGATCCGGCGAGTCTCAAGGGAGAGGCCGGGGACGACGCTGTCACCGGCTTGCTGCATTGACTGGTTCGTTCGTCGCCATGCCGTGTCGAAACGACTAGCCGGAGGTCGCCAACTTGCTCACCGTCGAAGTCTCGCCACTCCCTGAGGTCGAAGAGCTCCAGAAGCTCGTCGCCGACGGCCAGGAGAAGGGCTTCCTCACCTACGACGAGATCGTCACAGGTCTCGAAGAGGTCGAGCTTACGAAGGAGCAGGTCGAAGACTTCTACACCCACCTGATCGAGCACAACATCGAGCTCGTCGAGGGGGAGCAGCACAAGACGCCGCCGCACGAGCAGCCGGTGCCGGAGGACGACAAGCCCGCCGCCGCCGTGCCGAAGCTCGATCTCTCCGTCGAGCCCTCCCTCGATTCGCTACGCCTGTATCTGCGCGAGATCGGCAAGGTCTCCCTCCTGACCGCCGACCAGGAGGTCTCGCTCGCGAAGCGCATCGAGCGCGGCGACATGGCGGCGAAGACGCAGATGACCGAGGCCAACCTGCGCCTCGTCGTCTCGATCGCGAAGGGCTACCTCGGCCGCGGCCTCTCCTTCCTCGACCTGATCCAGGAGGGCTCGCTCGGCCTGATCCGCGCCGTCGAGAAGTTCGACTACCGCAAGGGCTACAAGTTCTCGACGTACGCCACCTGGTGGATCCGTCAGGCCGTGACACGCGCGATCGCCGACAAGGCCCGCACGATCCGCATCCCGGTGCACATGGTCGAGAAGCTGAACAAGGTCGTCCACATCGAGCGCCAGCTCGTGCAGCGCCTCGGCCGCGAGCCGAACGCCGAGGAGATCGCCGAGGAGCTCGAGATGACGCCCGAGGAGGTGCGCGAGATCCTGCGGATGGCCCAGCTGCCCGTCTCCCTCGAGAAGCCGATCGGCGAGGAAGAGGACTCGGCGCTCGGCGACTTCGTCCACGACGACGCTGCGGAGTCGCCTTTCGACACCACACAGCTCTCACTCCGCCGCGAGGACATCGAGATGGCCCTCGGCGCCCTGCCCGAGCGCGAGCGCCAGGTGATCGAGCTGCGCTTCGGCCTCTACGGCGGCCCGCCTCGCACCCTCGAGGAGGTCGGCCGCGCCTTCGGCGTCACGCGTGAGCGCATCCGCCAGATCGAGAACAACACGCTGAAGAAGCTCGAGCACCTTCCGGAGGCGCAGGCTCTCCGGAACGCCGCGGGCTAACCGCTACGTCCTACGCGTCTGTGTCGGCGGCGTCGCGCGACAGCGGCTCGAGCAGGTCGCGGTCGGCTGCGCGCTGATACGGGACGAACAGCTTGCAGTGCGGGCACTTGAAGCCGCGGTACCGGGCGGCCGATCCCTCCATCGCCTCGGCCGTGAACTGCTTGTGGCAGTGCGGGCACTCGACCTCGAAACCGGTCGATGACTGGTGCTCGCCCATAGTCCGAGCCTAGCGAACGGACGGATAGGACGGTCTGAAAAGCTCTGGGGCACCGTGCGGCCGGATGACCCGGGCTCGCACGGTGCCCCGCACGGGATCAGGCGAGGTCGAATCGATCGAGGTTCATGACCTTGTGCCACGCGGCGACGAAGTCGCGCACGAACTTCTGCTTCGAGTCGTCGCACGCGTAGACCTCCGCGATTGCACGCAGCTGGGAGTTCGAGCCGAAGACGAGGTCGACGCGACTGCCTGTCCACTTCAGCTCGCCCGTCAGGCGGTCGCGGCCCACGAACGTCTCCTCGGCTTCGGACGTCGGCTGCCACGTCGTGCCCATGTCGAGCACGTTCACGAAGAAGTCGTTGGTCAATATCTCGGGCTGCGTGGTGAAGCTGCCGAGCTCGGAGTGATCGAAGTTCACATGCAGGACGCGCAAGCCGCCCACGAGGACGGTCAGCTCGGGCGCGGTCAGCGTCAGCAGGTTCGCTCGATCGACCAGCATGTGCTCCGCCGGTCGCAGGTGTCCCTTCCCGAGGTAGTTGCGGAACCCGTCTGCGGTCGGCTCGAGCACGGCGAAGGACTCCACGTCGGTCTGCTCCTGCGACGCGTCCGTGCGTCCTGGCGTGAAGGGAACCTGGACGTCGTGCCCGGCGTTCTTCGCGGCCTGCTCGACGGCTGCGCAGCCCCCCAGCACGATCAGGTCGGCGAGCGAGACCCGCTTGTTCCCGTCGGCCTGCGACGCGTTGAAGTCCTGTTGGAGCCTCTCGAGGGTCGCCAGCACCGTCGCCAGCTCCGCAGGGTTGTTGACCTCCCAGTCCTTCTGCGGCGCGAGGCGGATGCGCGCGCCGTTGGCACCACCGCGCTTGTCGGTGCCGCGGAACGTCGTCGCAGACGCCCAGGCAGTCGAGACCAGCTGGGAGGTGGACAGCGCCGAGGCGAGGATCTTGCCCTTGAGGGCGGCGATGTCCTCCGCTCCGATCAGCTCGTGCGTGACCGGGGGGACGGGGTCCTGCCACAACAGCGGCTCCGCAGGAACCTCCGGGCCAAGGTAGCGCGAGACCGGGCCCATATCGCGGTGCGTCAGCTTGAACCACGCCCGGGCGAAGGCATCGGCGAGCTCCTCCGGGTTCTCGAGGAAGCGCCGTGAGATCGGTCCGTAGATCGGGTCCATCCTCAGCGCGAGGTCCGTCGTGAGCATCACCGGGGCGTGCGTCTTCGACGGATCGTGGGGATCCGGCACGGCATTCTTCGCGGCGGGATCCGTCGGAACCCATTGCCACGCACCGGCAGGGCTCTTCGTCAGATCCCACTCGTAGCCGAACAGGGTCTCGAAGAAGCTGCTGTCCCACGTGGTGGGGGTCGGGGTCCAGGCGCCCTCCAGCCCGCTGGTGATGGTGTCGTCACCGCTGCCGGTGCCGTAGCTGTTCCTCCAGCCGAGGCCCATGTCCTGGAGGGGGGCAGCCTCGGGTTCGGGACCGACGTACTTGCTGGGATCGGCCGCGCCGTGGGTCTTGCCGAACGTGTGGCCGCCGGCGATGAGTGCCACGGTCTCCTCGTCGTTCATCGCCATGCGAGCGAACGTCTCGCGGATGTCCCTGGCTGCGGCAAGCGGATCTGGGGTGCCGTCCGGCCCTTCCGGGTTCACATAGATGAGGCCCATCTGAACCGCCGCGAGAGGATTCGCGAGTTCACGGTCGCCGCTGTAGCGCTCGTCTGCCAGCCACTCGGCTTCAGCTCCCCAGTAGGTCTCGTCGGGCTCCCAGACTTCCGCGCGCCCGCCGCCGAAGCCGAAGGTCTTGAAGCCCATCGACTCCAGGGCGACGTTGCCGGTCAGGATCATCAGGTCGGCCCACGAGATCTTCTTGCCGTACTTCTGCTTGACCGGCCAGAGCAGCCTGCGCGCCTTGTCGAGGCTCGCATTGTCGGGCCAGCTGTTGAGGGGCGCGAAGCGCTGCATGCCGGCCCCGCCGCCCCCGCGGCCGTCGCTGATGCGATACGTGCCCGCGCTGTGCCACGCCATCCGGATGAAGAGCGGCCCGTAGTGGCCGTAGTCAGCCGGCCACCAGTCCTGCGACGACGTCATCAACTCCAGGATGTCCTTCTTCAGGGCATCGAGGTCGAGGGACGTGAACTCCTCGGCGTAGTTGAACTCCTCGCCCATGGGATCGGCCGTGGGGGGGTTCTGCTGGAGCACCTTCAGGTTCAACCGGTTCGGCCACCAGTCTCGGTTCGACCTGCCCTCGCTCGGATGCCGATGATTTCCGTCCGTCAACGGGCACTTGCTCTCGTCGTCCATGTTGTCCTCTCCTCCGGTTGCAGCGCGGTTGTCGGGCGCGGGATCGCCCTCAAGGTGGGTTGACTGGGTGGTCGACGCTCAAGCCCTGCAGTCCGGCCAGCGTCGACAAAGGTGTGTCGGTGGGGCGACGCGGTTTCACGTTCGAACCTGGGACAGGCACTCCGGACAGCGACCCCAGTAGACGATCTCGGCCTCGTCGATCTCGTAGCCCTTGCCGTCGGCCGCCGTGACGCAGGGCGCGGAGCCGACTGCGCAGTCGACGTCGGCCATACGGCCGCAGATCCGACAGATCACGTGGTGGTGATTGTCGCCGACCCGAGCCTCGAAGCGGGCCGGCGACCCGGCGGGCTGTATCCGCCTGACCATGTCCACGTCGACGAAGGCGCTGAGGACGTCGTACACCGCCTGGAGCGAGATGGAACCGATCTCGGCCCTGACGGTCTCGGCTACGGCGTCGGCTGTCACGTGGGGCTCAGCGGAGACCGCACGCAGAACGGCCAAGCGCTGGGCCGTGACCCGAAGACCGCGTTCACGAAGGAGGTCGGCCGAGTCGACGCGCATTGCCGTACCCTAACCAAAGACTGGAGAGACTCAAAGAAGAGCCGTACTCAGATCAGCCGGCGCTCCGCTGCCCAGCGGGTCAGCTCGTGGCGGCTCGAGAGCTGCAGCTTGCGCAGCACCGCCGAGACGTGCGACTCGACGGTCCGGGGCGAGAGGTGCAGGCGCGCCGCGATCTCCTTGTACTTGTAGCCGCGGGCGATCAGCTGCAGCACCTCTCGCTCGCGCGCGGTGAGCTGGTCGAGCTCCGCGTCGGCCACCGCGTCGCCGGTGCGAAACGCGTCGAGTACGAAGCCGGCGAGCCGCGGCGAGAAGACCGCGTCACCGTCGGCCGTCCGATGGATCGCCTCCGTCAGCTCGGCACCGGAGATCGTCTTCGTGACGTAGCCGCGCGCGCCGGCGCGGATCACATCGATCACGTCCTCGGCGGCATCCGAGACCGACAGCGCGAGGAAGCGCACGCCCGGTCGCTCGGGCGCGACCTGTGCGATCACCGCGTGACCGCCGCCGTCCGGCAGATGCACGTCGAGCAGTACGACGTCCGGATCGAGCTCCTTGATCAGCGGCACCGCCTCCAGCACGGACGCCGCCTCGCCGACGACCTCGACCGTCGGCCCGAGCTCGCTGCGCACGCCGGCGCGAAAGAGGTCGTGGTCGTCGACGAGGACGACCCTGCGCAGCGGCACGCTCACGAGAGCTCGAGCTCCACGTCGGTGCCCTCGCCGGGCGCAGAGACGATGGTCGCGGTTCCTCCCACGCGCTCCATCCTGCCTCGGATCGACTCGGAGATGCCCTTTCGGTCGGCCGCGACCGCGCCGGGATCGAAGCCGGCGCCACGATCGCGCACGTACAGGGCGACACGACCGGGGGCGGCGTCGAAGAACACGGAGATCTCGTCGGCGCCCGAATGCTTGGCGGCGTTCGTCATCGCCTCGCGGGCTGCGAGCACGAGCACGGCTGTGCGGTCGTCGAGCGGCGCGTCGCCCGTGCGAACGACGTCGATGCGAATCCCGTGCAGCTCCTCGATCTCGGCGGCGGCCGTCTCGACGGCGTCCGCCAGGGTGCCGTCGGCCGCGGGCTCGCGGTCGGGATAGAGCCAGGTGCGCAGCTCGCGCTCCTGCCGGCGGGCCAGGGTCGCGACCCGGC
>DATEXK010000337.1:0-8593 GCA_035257065.1 Gaiellaceae bacterium
CGGCCCACGGCGACGGCGGGGGAAGAGCGCAAGGAGGCCCCCGATGATGTCCGGATCAGTCCTCGTCGCCTACGGAACGAAGCACGGCTCGACCCGCGAAGTGGCCGACGCCGTGGCCGAGACGCTGGCGGAGCACGGGCTCGACGTCGACACGCTCCCGGCCGCTCGGGTCGACGATCTCTCGCCGTACGCCGGCGTCGTCGTCGGAGGCGCGATCTACATGGGCCGCTGGCATCCCGACGCCGTCGGTTTCCTCGAGAAGCATCGGAAGGCGCTCGCCGTGATGCCCGTCGCGGTCTTCGGGATGGGCCCTCGCACATTGGAGGAGCACGCCGTGGCGGAATCGAGGGCGCAGCTCGCCAAGGCGCTGGAGAAGGTGCCGGACGTCGACCCGTATGCCGTTGCCGTCTTCGGGGGCGCCGTCGACCCCCGCACGCTGAGATTTCCGTTCAGCCGAATCCCGGCGAGCGATGCGCGCGACTGGAACGCGATTCGGGCCTGGGCCTCGGAGATCAGCGGCGTATTCGACTACGGGAAAGCCGCATTGGAAGCGAGGGATCCCCGCAGCGATCTTCAGCAGACGCACCGATGAGCAATGCGCCGCGCATCGCAATGCTGACTCCACTAGGTCAGAGCTCGAAGACGGAGCCTCGGCCGCGACGGAAGGAGTTTGAGATGCGCAAGGTATGGGAGATCGGTGGAATCGTCGCCGCGGCAATCCTCGTCGCGTTCGGCATCGGCGCACTCGTCATGAGCATCAACGGACGCTCGACGGTCGGCAGCAACCTCAAGGAGCAGCAGATCGTCGGCACCGCAGACATGACGCCGGCCGGAATCACGGCCGAGGTGAAGCAGGCAGGCCTCAAGAACGTCAGCATTCCGAGCTGCAGCGTCGCGAACAAGACGGTGTTGAACGGCGCCACTGCTCGCTGCTTCGCCCAGTACATGCAGATCCACTCGCTCGAGGCGACGGGCGGATTCTTCTACTCGCAGATGGGTCAGTACGAGGCGCAGGCCGGCGCGCCGAAGGCGCAGCTCGCGGCCGGCGGCGGCACCAACAACCCGCAGTACGCCGCGATCGACCCGCAGACCAAGCAGCCCGTCTCGAACGGCGCCCGCAACGTCTGGGTGACCGAGACCGCGCTGACGACCGCGCTCAACACCTCGTTCATGGCGAGCCAGCTCGCTCTGTTCGGGATCGTCGTCGGCATCGCGCTCCTGCTCGCCGGAATCGGCTTCGGCATCCTCGCCGTCGGCCCGCTCCGCGACCCGGAAAGGGCGCTGAGCTTCAGCAAGCCGAAGAAGACGAAGGTCGAGCCCGTCCCGACCGTCTAGCCCCACCCCGCACCACCACCCGCTGACGAGCCGCCCCAGGCGGCTCGTCGGCGTTCCGGGTCACTGCTCGAGCACGCCCTGGTCGAGGGCGTAGCGCACGAGCTCCGCGCGGCTCGAAAGTCGAAGCTTCTGCATGATGTGCGCCCGGTGCGTCTCGGCGGTGCGCACCGAGATGAAGAGCTGCGCCGAGATCTCCTGGTTCGTGTGACCGAGCGCGAGCAGGCGCAGAACCTCGCGCTCCCGGTCGGAGAGCGGATCTTCCTCGGCCCGTCGTGCGTCGGCGTTCTCGGCCGCGACGAGTCTCGCGCCGACCGTCGGATGCACGTAGCTGCTCCCGCCCGCCACCTCGCGGATCGCCGCAACCACCTCGGTGTCGGCGGCTTCTTTCAGGATGTAACCGCTCGCGCCCGAGCTGAATGCCTGGCGGACGTACTGCGGATCGTCCTGCATCGACAGGATGAGCACCTTCGTCTCGGGCCTCTCGTGCAGCAGCGTCGGAACGACGTCGAGCCCGCTCTGATCGGGCATCACGATGTCCAGCAGAATCACATCCGGCTTGAGCGCCCGCGCCTGGAAGACCGCGTCGCGAGCGGTGCCGGCCTCGCCCACAGCTTCGAGGTCGGCTTCGGCGTCGATCAACAGCCGGAGACCGGCCCGGAAGACCGCATGGTCGTCGACGATGAGGACGCGCACGCTCATGCCAGCGGGACCTGAGCGATGAGCGTCGTGCCCGATCCCTCGGTCGATTCGATCTGGAGCCGCCCGTCGAGCAGGCCGACGCGTTCGCGCATGCCTTCGAGACCGAAGCCGCCGTCGCGAACCGTCTTCGGATCGAAACCCTGTCCGTCGTCTTCGATCACCGCGACGACGGCGCCCGGCTTTCGGGTGAGCACGATGCTGATGTTGCGCGCACGCGCGTGCTTGACGATGTTCGTAAGAGACTCCTGGACGATTCTGAAGAGCGCGGTCTCCACCTCGGCGGGGAGACGCTCATCTCCGAGGCTTGACTCGAAGCGTATGCCAATGCCCGTCTGTCCGCCAAAAGAGTCGGTCAGGCGCTCCACCGCAGGGACGAGGCCGAAGTCGTCGAGCACCTTCGGCCGGAGCTCGATCGCCAGGCGGCGGACGTCGTGCAAGGTCGCAACGACCAGCTCACGCACGTCGGACACGGCGTCGCGGGCGCCGACGCTCGCGACCTTCTCGTCGAGCACCTTCAGGCCGAGCAGGATCGAGGACAGCGCCTGCCCGGTCTCGTCGTGCAACTCGCGCGCAAGGCGCCGCCGTTCGAGCTCCTGCGCGTCCACGATGCGCCGAAGCACGTCGCGTGCGATCCGTTGCGAGAGATCCACCGCGACCGCGGCGC
This sequence comes from Gaiellaceae bacterium, assembly GCA_035257065.1. Taxonomy (GTDB): domain Bacteria; phylum Actinomycetota; class Thermoleophilia; order Gaiellales; family Gaiellaceae; genus Palsa-739. The sequence goes on from DATEXK010000337.1 coordinate 2,699, forward strand.
GTGACGCAAAGGTCTCGGCGAGGCGGAGATCGTTGTCGGTAAAGCGTGCGTCGGGGCCGAGCCTGTCGTGCACGGCAATCACGCCGATCGTCTGGGATCGTGCGACCAGTGGGACCCAGAGCCCCGTTCTCACACCAAAGCCACGCACGATGGCGCGATCCACCTCGGGATCGTCGAGCACCGAATCGCTCCGCTCGCTGCGGCCACGGTCGAAGACGCGCCCCGTCTTCGACGATGCCCGCGGGAGTGCACGCCCCAGGAACGCTTCGCCGCTCTCACCGGCGACGGCGGCGAACCGAAGCTCGTCGTCTCCCACAGGGAGCATGACTGCGACGAGGCGTGCATCGAGCAGCTCGCGCAGGCGCCGGGCGATGAGGTCGAGCAGCCGCCCGAGGTCGGTCTCCGTCGCGAGCGCGTTGCCGACCTCGTTGAGCGACTCGAGCTGCGTCGACCATTGGGTGGTCGCCTCGAGGAGACGGGCGTTCTCGATCGCGACCGCGGCCTGGCCGGCGAGCAGCATCACGATCTCCTCGTCCTCGTCGGAGAAGTCCTCTCCATTCGCCTTTTCCGTCAAGTAGAAGTTCCCGTAGGCGACGCTGCGGAGCATGAGCGGCACGCCCAGGAAGGTGCGCATCGGCGGATGGTTCGGCGGAAAGCCGGCCGAGCGCGGATCGTCACCGATATCGTGCAGGCGCAACGCGGTGGCCTTGTCGATGAGAACGCCGAGGATGCCCCTGCCGCGGGGCAGGTCGCCGATCGCGGCGTGCGTCTCGTCGTCGATTCCTGTCGTCAGGAACTGCTCGAGCTGCTTGCCGCTGCGATCGATGACGCCCAAGGCCGCATAGCGGGCGCCGGTCAGCTCGGCGGCGGTCGTCACGAGTCGCTGGAGCAGCGACTCGAGCGAGGATTCCGACCCGATCGCCATGGTCGCGTCGAGCAGCGCGCGAAGGCGGCCCTCGGTCGTCGGCGGCGCGTCCACGTGCTGGAGGGTACCCGGAACCCTGCGGGAAACCCCCTTTTGGGTCCGGTCTGTCCCCGATGCCGTCGCCGCTTCCCGGACGCAGAGTTGGGGCAACTGGAAAGGAGCACGTCATGTTCAAGACAGTCCTCTGGGCAACAGACGGGTCCGAGACGGCAGCGCTCGCGCTTCCGTACGCACTCGATCTTGCGGAGCCGGACAAGACGAAGCTCGTCGTGGTCCACGTGCGCGAGATCTTCGTCGGGCGCGGCGGCGGATATCCGGTCCTCGCCGACGAGAGTGAGTTGCGCGAGCAGATCGCCCTGCAGGTCAAGGGCCTGCGGGAAGGCGGGCTCGACGCGACCTTCGTCGTCCGCACGTGCACCGGCGGCCATGCCGCCCGCACGATCGCGGAGATCGCCAAGGAGGTCGAAGCGGATCTGATCGTCGTCGGAACGCACGGCTACGGTCGACTCGCAAACGCCCTGCTCGGCAGCGTCACGATGGGCCTGCTGCACGCGGGCGTGTGCCCGGTGCTCGCAGTCCCGACCGGCACGGTCGTCGAGGCGCGCGAGCACGAGCTCGCGACCAGCGCGACGCCGTAACCCTGTGGGAAAGCCGCAGCATGGCTCCGTATCGGCGCCGATGCTGCGGCTCTCTCTGCCCGCGAGTCTGTGACGAGCAACAACAAGGAGGCTCGTTATGAAAGGGCTCGTCTATCACGGTCCCGGGAAACGTTCCTGGGACGAGGTCCCGGATCCGACCATCGAGGCGCCGACGGACATCGTCGTGCGCATCGACACCTCGACGATTTGCGGCACCGACCTGCACATCCTCAAGGGCGACGTACCGGCGTGCCAGCCGGGCACGATCCTCGGCCACGAGGCCACCGCAACGGTCGTCGAGAAGGGCTCCGCAGTCACCACGCTGGAGATCGGTGATCGCGTGCTCGTGTCGTGCATCACGTCGTGTGGGCGCTGCCGGTTCTGCAAGGAAGCGCGCTACGGCCAGTGCATCGGAGGCGGCGGCTGGATCTTCGGACACCTGATCGACGGCCTCCAGGCAGAGTACGCACGTGTTCCGTTCGCGGACACGTCGGTCTACAAGATTCCGGCCCAACTCGACGACGAAGAGGTTCTCTTCCTCTCGGATATCCTCCCGACGGCATATGAGGTGGGCGTCCTCAACGGGCGCGTCGAGCCGGCGGACACCGTCGCGATCGTCGGCGCCGGTCCGATCGGCCTCGCAGCGGTGCTCACCGCAGGCCTCTATACACCTGCGCACATCGTCGCGATCGACTTCGACGACGGTCGCCTCGCGCGGGCCCGGGAGTTCGGTGCCGACGTGACGATCAACAACCGCGACGGCAGAGCGCTCGCCGAGGTCATGGAGTTGACGGGCGGTCTCGGAGCGGACGTCGCCATCGAGGCAGTCGGCCTTCCCGAGACCTTCGAGCTCTGCACCGAGCTCGTCCGTCCCGGTGGACGGATTGCAAACGTGGGCGTGCACGGCCACTCGGCCACGCTCCATCTCGAGACGCTGTGGATCCGCGACCTCACGATCACGATGGGGCTCGTGGACGCGTTCAGCACCCCGAAGCTGCTCGAGTTGGTCAGCCAGGGCAAGCTGAACACACTGCCGTTTGCGACGCATCACTTCGCGCTCGGCGACACGATGAGCGCGTACGACACGTTCGGCGATGCGGCGAAGACGAACGCGCTGAAGGTCGTCATGACGGCCGAGCCGGTGGAAAGAAAGCCGGCTCGCAAGGAAGCAGTTGTCGGCGCCGCCTAGCACTGCGGCAGCCGCCGTGGTGGACGTGATCCTCCGCGACGGCTCCACGCTGCGGCTCAGGGCGCCCGCGCACAACGACGCGGGCGCCCTGGTCACATTCTTCGAGCGGCTCTCCAATGACAGCCGGTACCTCCGTTTCCACGGAGTGCGACGGGTCGACGTGACGCTCGTGGAACACGTTCTCGATCCCAACTGGACCGACCGCGGCGCGCTGATCGGCACGCTGACAGACGCCCAGGGTGACGAGCGCGTCGTCGCACTTGCGGAATACGCCCGCCTGCGCGATCCGGCATCGGCAGAGGTCGCGTTCACCGTCGCGGACGACCTCCAGGGCCGAGGGGCGGCGACACGACTGCTCGAGCAACTTGCGGCTCGAGCCGCCGAAGTCGGAATCGAGGGCTTCGTCGCCGAAGTCCTCCCCGAGAATTCGGCGATGCTCGCGGTCTTCCGGGACGCGGGCTTCGAAGAGTCACGGAAGCTCAGCGGCGGCGAGGTCGAGGTGCACTTCCCGATCGCTTCGACCGAGCGCTTCCTTGCGCGTGTGGAGGAGCGCGACCACATCGCGGTCGCCGCGTCCCTCCGGCCGTTCTTCGCACCGGCCTCGGTCGCCGTGATCGGCGCCTCGAAGCGCCGCGGCTCGATCGGCGGCGAGCTCTTTCGCAACATCCTCGAGGCGGACTTCACAGGCGCGACCTACCCCGTCAACCGAGAAGGCGAGCCGGTCGCCGGCGTGCGCGCGTACCGGACGATCGAGGAGATTCCCGACCCGGTCGACCTCGCGGTCATCAGCGTCCCGGGCAAAGGCGTGCTCGAGTCGGCGGAAGAGGCGCTGCGGAAGGGCGTACGGGCGTTGTGCGTGATCTCCGCGGGCTTCGCCGAGGTCGGCTCCGAGGGAGTGGAGCGCCAGGAGAAGCTGCTCGCGCTCGTCCGGGCGCACGGAGCGCGACTCGTCGGCCCGAACTGCCTCGGCATCGCCGTCCCGCCGATCGGGCTCAACGCCACGTTCGCACCTCGCGCGTTGCCGTCGGGCCGCATCGCGTTCTCGTCACAGAGCGGCGCGCTCGGGCTCGCGCTGCTCGAGAAGGCGTCGGAGCGCGGCCTCGGCTTCTCCGCCTTCGTCTCGATCGGCAACAAGGCGGATGTCTCTTCGAACGATCTGCTCGAGTGGTGGGAAGAGGACGACGGCACCGACGTCGTGCTGCTCTACCTCGAGTCGTTCGGGAACCCGCAGAAATTCGCGCGCGTCGCCGGCCGCCTCGCACGGCGAAAGCCGATCCTGGCGCTCAAGGCCGGTACGTCGCGCGCCGGCGCTCGCGCGGCCAGCTCGCACACCGCAGCGCTCGCCGGATCGGACGCGGCAGTCGAAGCGCTGTTCCGCAGCTCAGGCGTGCTTCGTGCTCGGAACCTCGAGGAGCTCGTCGACGTCGCCACGCTGCTGTCGAGCCAACCGCTCCCCGCAGGCCGCCGCGTCGCCGTGCTGACGAACGCGGGCGGGCTCGGCATTCTCTGCGCGGACGCCTGCGAAGCGGCGCATCTCGAGCTGCCGGAGCTGACGGAAGAGACCCGGCAGGCACTCTCGAAGATTCTTCCAAGCGAAGCGAGCGTCGTGAATCCGATCGACCTGCTCGGCTCTGCAACGGGAGAGGTCTATACCAAGGTCCTGCCGCACATCCTCCGCGATCCGGGGATCGATGCCGTGATCGCGCTCTTCGTCCCGCCGGTGGTCGCCGGAGCCGACGAGGTCGCTGCCGCGATGCGCGTCGCGCTCGAGCGCGAGCCGTCGGACAAGCCCGTGCTGGCCGTCGTCGTGAGCGCCGACGGAACGCCGGAGACCCTGCGGGATCCAGCCTCGCCGCTCGCCACGTTTGCGTACCCCGAATCGGCCGCGCACGCGCTCGGCGTCGCAGCGGGACGAGCCGAATGGCTGCGCCGCCCGGCGGGCACCGTCCCGGAGATCGACAAGATCGACGTGGCGGCTGCACGACGCCTGGTCGACAGCGCGCTCGCAGACTCCGGCGACGTCTGGCTCGATGCTGCCGACATCCGAACGCTGCTGACGGCGTACGGCGTGCCGCTCGTTCCCGAGCAGGTCGCCGCGGACGCCGACGAGGCAGTCGCAGCCGCCGATGCGCTGGGACGTCCGGTCGTGCTCAAGACCGCCGTCGCCGGAGTGCACAAGACCGAGAGCGGTGGCGTCGCGCTGAACCTCGAGACGGACGAGGAGATCCGCGCGGCGGCGGAGCGCATCGGTGGGCCGCTGCTCGTGCAGCCGATGATCGGGGGAGGGACCGAGCTGCTGGCCGGAGTCGTGCAGGACCCGCTGTTCGGCGGCCTCGTCGCCGTCGGGCCCGGCGGCGTGTTCGCAGAGCTCATCGGCGGAGCCGAGTTCCGGATCGCACCTCTGACCGACCGCGATGCCGACGAGCTCGTCAACGGAGGCAAGGCGGGGCAACTCGTCCGCGGCTTCCGCGGCGCCGCGGCCGCCGACGACAACGCGCTCACGTCGCTCGTCCACCGGCTCTCCCGGCTCGCCGTCGACTTCCCCGAGGTCGCAGAGCTCGACCTCAACCCGATCATCGCGCTCCCGACCGGCTGCGTCGCCGTCGACGCCCGCATCCGCCTCCGCTCGCGGTCCGAAGATCGCTCCCTGAAAAGCTGGTAGACGCTTCGCTTCGCTTGCTTCACGGGTGAAACCATGTTTCCCCCGTAGGCCCCGTTCCTCGCTGCTGTCGGCAAGACGGGGTCACTGCTGCGCCGAACAAGCTCGGCTCCGCGACGAGGGATCATGCGGTTTTCCCGCAGGAACGTTCCGCGCCCTGCCGGATGGCACATCAGTGTGCCTGGACGATCCTGGGGCCATGCGCACGAGCTATGGAGTCGTTTGGCGTGAAGGCGATCATCCCCTCGCACGGGGGAAGCTCGAGCTGCTCCCGCGCGCGGTGCGGCTCGACGGGATGGCGGGCTCCGTGCCGACGACCCGTGAGATCGCGTACGACTATCTCACCGAGATTCGCATCGGCCGCTCCCCCGAGGAGCGGATCGACGGCCGCCCGAGCCTCGTGCTCGAGCCGCGCACCGGAGACACACTCTCGATTGCGAGCGTCGCGCAGGCCGGCGTGCTCGCCGAGATCGCCGAGCGGCTG
>DATEXK010000338.1:0-7839 GCA_035257065.1 Gaiellaceae bacterium
GCCCTCGTCGACGCGGTCGAGCAGGTCGGCTACTCGACGCACCTGCCGCAGGCCGAGCCGGCAGACGTCGAGGACGACCCGACCGCCGGGCTCCGCCGCCGGCTCGTCGCCTCCGCCGTGCTCGCGCTGCCCGTGCTCCTCATGGGGATGATCCCCGCGCTCCAGTTCACGTACTGGCAGTGGCTCGCGCTCGAGCTCTCAACGCCGGTCGTCCTCTGGGGAGGCTGGCCGTTCCACGTCGCCGCGTGGAAGAACCTTCGCCATGCCGCTGCGACGATGGACACGCTCATCTCGCTCGGCACGCTCTCGGCCTGGGGCTGGTCGGTCGTCGCCCTCTTCTTCCTCGACGCCGGAGTCACGGGGATGAAGATGCCGTTCCACCTGACGCCGTCGCGGTCCGGGTCGACCGGCCAGATCTATCTCGAGGTCGCGTCGGTCGTGGTGACGTTCCTGCTCGCCGGGCGGTACTTCGAGGCTCGCGCCAAGCGCCGTGCAGGCGCAGCGCTACGTGCGCTCGTCGAGCTCGGGGCAAAGGAGGCCGCGATCCTCGAGCCGGATGGGACCGAGCGCCGCGTGCCGATCGAGCAGCTCGCGGAAGGCGACCTGTTTGTCGTACGCCCGGGCGAGAAGGTCGCAACGGACGGTGTCGTCGTCGAGGGCCGCTCCGCCGTCGACCAGTCGCTGCTGACCGGCGAGAGCGTCCCCGTCGAGGTCGCTCCCGGCGACGAGGTGGCGGGTGCCACGATCAACGCCGGCGGGAGGCTCGTCGTGAGAGCGCAGCGCGTCGGCGCCGACACGGCGCTCGCCCAGATCGCCCGGCTCGTCACACAGGCGCAGTCCGGCAAAGCTCCGGTTCAGCGGCTTGCCGATCGTGTCTCTGCGATCTTCGTTCCCGTCGTCATCGCGATCGCCGTCGGGACGCTCGGCTACTGGCTCGGAAGCGGAGCCGACCGTACGTTCGCGTTCTCCGCGACCGTGGCCGTCCTGATCGTCGCCTGCCCGTGCGCGCTCGGGCTCGCCACGCCGACCGCGCTGCTCGTCGGAACCGGTCGCGGTGCGCAGCTCGGCATTCTGATCCGGGGCCCGGAGATGCTCGAGTCGACGCGGCGCGTCGACACGATCGTGCTCGACAAGACGGGCACGGTCACCGAGGGCGCGATGTCGCTCGTCGAGGTCGTCAGCGCTCCTGGCGTCGGCCGCGCGGAGGCGCTTCGACTCGTCGGCTCGGTCGAGCACGCGTCCGAGCACCCGCTCGGTCGTGCAATCGCCGCTGCAGCGCAACGCGAAGGCGGGCTCGCACCCGTCGAGTCGTTCCAGAGCCGCGACGGCCTCGGCGTCGAGGGCGTCGTCGAGGGCCGCGCAGTCGTCGTCGGCCGCCCGGCGCTGCTGCGGGAGTGGGGGCTGGAGCTCGGCTCCGACCTCGCCCGCGCGGTCACCGATGCGCAGGCCGCCGGCAGGACCGCGATCGCCGCCGCATGGGACGGCGAGGCCCGGGCGATCTTCGTCGTCGCCGACTCGGTGAAGCCGTCGAGCGCAGCGGCGATCGCAGAGCTCAAGCGTCTGGGCCTGCGGCCGGTGCTGCTCACAGGCGACAACGAGTCCACCGCGCGGGCCGTCGCAGCAGAGGTCGGGATCGACGACGTGATCGCCGACGTCCTGCCGGCCGACAAGGCGGCGGTCGTGCGCGGCCTGCAGGAGCAAGGAGCTGTGGTCGCGATGGTCGGCGACGGCGTCAACGACGCACCTGCGCTCGCGCAGGCCGACCTCGGCCTCGCGATCGGCACGGGCACGGACGTCGCGATCGAAGCGAGCGACTTGACGCTCGTCTCGGGCGACCTCCGCGCCGCAGCAGACGCCATCCGGCTCTCCCGCCGCACGCTCGCAACGATCAAGGGCAACCTGTTCTGGGCGTTCGCCTACAACGTCGCCGCGCTGCCGCTCGCGGCGTCCGGCTACCTGAATCCGCTGATCGCGGGCGGTGCGATGGCGTTCTCGAGCGTGTTCGTCGTCTCGAACTCGCTCAGGCTGCGGCGCTTCAAGCCGCGGCGCTAGAGCTTCTCGAGGATCTCGGCCGGTTCGGGGAAGCGGCCCGCTTGCTGCTTCGAGAACACGGCGATTGCGCCGCCGCGCCGGCTGAGCCGGCGCGACAGGCGACGAGGCGAAGGGTCTAGCTGCGGATCGTGAAGACGCCCTTGCCGTACAGCTTCGGGTGGTAGTAGCTGCCGGTCGTGCAGGCGTAGTGGAACGTCCCGGCCTTGTGGAAGTTCACGAGCAAGTCGCCTTCCCCGGCCGGCTTGAACATGTGCGACTTGACGCCCCAGATCATCAGTCCGTGGGAACGGTGCCGCTGTTGACCAGGTGGAAGTTGATGGCGGTGTTCGGCGCCTTCGCCGAGTTGAGGGCGAGCTTGCACGACGAATCCGAGAGCTTGACGTTGATCTGGAAGGTCAGCGCGGACGCCGGCACGGCGAGTATCGCTGCCCCGGCCAGACCGGCGAGTGCCAGAGAAATAGTGCGAGCATGCATGGGTTCTCCCGTTCGACGTACTGACCCCTCGGCGTCTACAACGCGGCCGGGGCAGCCCGCGATACGGATGGGACCCGCAGGGTGAAGCTCAGCACACCGACCGACGGTTTCAACGGAGGGAAAGGCCTGAGATATGTTCGGCTCATGCTGACACTTGACGAACTGAGGGCAGACGTCGAGACCGGCGCGGTCGACACGGTGATCGCGGCCTTCACCGACATGCAGGGGCGCCTGATGGGAAAGCGCCTCGACGCGGACTTCTTCCTCTCGGAACTGGAAGACGGCCACGGGTCCGAGGGCTGTAACTACCTGCTCGCCCTCGAGATGGAGATGGAGCCCGTGCCGGGGTACGCGATCGCGAGCTGGGAGCGGGGCTACGGCGATTTCGGCCTGATGCCCGACCTCGGGACGCTGCGGCGTGTGCCGTGGCACGAGGGCACCGCGATGGTGCAGTGCGACGTCGAATGGCATGACGGGACGCCCGTCGGGCCCTCGCCGCGTCAGGTGCTGAAGGCCCAGGTCGAGAAGGCGCGCGCACTCGGCTACGAGCCGATGTTCGGCTCCGAGCTGGAGTTCTTCCTCTTTCGCGAGAGCTATGCCGAGGCGCACGCGCAGCACTACCACGACCTGACGCCGTCGGTGCCGTACATCCTCGACTATCACATCCTTGGATCAAGCTACGACGAGCCGTTCCTGCGGGAGGTGCGCACGTCGATGAAGACGGCCGGCATGCGCGTCGAGTCGTCGAAGGGCGAGGCCTGGGCAGGGCAGCACGAGATCAACTTCCGCTACGCGGACGCCCTCAAGGCCGCCGACGACCACGTCGTCTACAAGACGGGCATCAAGGAAATCGCGTACCAGCGTGGCTGCTCCGTCACGTTCATGGCCAAGCCGGACCACGCGTGGGTCGGCTCCAGCTGCCATATCCATTCGTCGCTCTGGCACGACGGCAAGGCCGCCTTCGCCGGCGAGTCGGACGTGTTCAAGCACTATCTCGCCGGGCAGATCGCCTGCGCCGCGGAGCTCGCGATCTTCTACGCGCCGACGATCAACTCGTACAAGCGCTTCGCCGCCGGAAGCTGGGCGCCGACGACGCTCGCTTGGGGTTACGACAACCGCACGTGCGGTTTCCGGGTCGTCGGCAAGGGCTCGGCGCTGCGTGCGGAGACGCGTATTCCCGGCGCCGACGCGAACCCGTATCTCGCCTTCGCGGCACTGCTTGCTGCGGGTCTGTACGGGATTGAGCAGAAGCTCGAGCTGGGTCCGCCGCTCGAGGGCAATGCGTACGTCTCGGACGCGCAGCGGTTCCCGCACGCCATGCGCGACGCGATCACCGAGCTCGAGCAGGGGACGGTCGCTCGGCAGTTGCTCGGCGACGACGTGATCGACCACTATTTGAACTACGCGCGCACCGAGCGCGATCTGTTCGACAAGGTCGTCACGGGTTACGAGCGCGAGAGGATGTTCGAGCGGGGTTGAGCAAACCCGTGGTCGGGATCACGACGTACGTCGAGGCCGCGCGCTGGGGCGCATGGGCGCTCGATGCGGCCCTCATTCCGTACGCGTACGTGCGGTCGATCGAGCGGGCCGGCGCACGGCCGCTGCTCGTTCCGCCGAGCGACGACGCGGTGGAGGAGACGCTCGACGCGCTCGACGGGCTGCTGCTCTCCGGCGGCAGCGACCTCGATCCCGAGACGTACGGCGCGGAGGCGCATCCGGCGACGAACGGCCTCCGGCCGGAGCGTGACCGTGCCGAGCTCGCGCTGCTCGAGGGTGCGCTCGCGCGCGACATGCCGGTGCTCGCCGTCTGCCGCGGCTTCCAGGTGCTGAACGTCGCGCGTGGCGGCGACCTCGTGCAGCACCTGCCGGAGATCGTCGGCGACGAGAAGCACCGTGAGGTGCCGGGCGCGTTCTCCGATCATTCCGTGCGGATCGACGACGACTCGAAGCTCGGCGCGGTCCTCGGCGACCACGCACCGGTCAAGTCGAGCCACCATCAGGGCGTCGGCGCGGTCGGTCGCGGCCTGCGCGAGGTGGCATGGGCCGACGACGGCACGGTCGAGGGCCTCGAGGATCCGGAGCGGCGCTTCGCGGTCGGCGTGTTGTGGCATCCGGAGGCTGGGGAGGACCTGAAGCTCTTCGAGGCGCTCGTTGCCGAGGCGCGGGCCTATCGGGAGGAGCGCCGGTGAGCACCGTCGTCAATCCGGCCACCGAGGAGACGCTCGCCGAGCTCGAGTCGGCGGGGGTCGAGGAGACCGACGCTGCGGTCGCGCGCGCGAAGGCCGCCTACCCGGCCTGGCGCGCTGTCGCGCCGGCGGATCGTGCACGGCTGCTGCGCCGCCTGGCGACGCTCGTCGAGGAGCGCCACGAGGAGTTGTCGCGCATCGAGTCGCGCAACGTCGGCAAGCCGATCAACGGCGCACGTGGCGAGGTCGCGATGGTGGCGCAGGTGTTCCACTTCTACGCCGGCGCGGTCGACAAGCATCACGGCGAGACGATCCCGGTCGCGGGCGGCGTCGACATGACGTTCCGCGAGCCGCTCGGCGTCGTCGGGCTGATCACACCGTGGAACTTCCCGCTGAACATCGCGTCGTGGAAGCTCGGCCCCGCGCTCGCCTGCGGCAACACGGTCGTGTTGAAGCCGGCCGAGCTGACGCCGCTGTCGTCCATGCGGCTCGGCGAGCTCGCGCTCGAAGCCGGGATTCCCGAGGGTGTCGTCAACATCGTCGTCGGCAAGGGCTCGGTCGTTGGGCAGCGCCTGATCGAGCATCCCGATGTCGCAAAGATCGGCTTCACCGGCTCGACCGAGGTGGGGCAGCAGGTGATGCGCGGCGCGGCCGGGACGATCAAGCGCGTCACGCTCGAGCTCGGCGGCAAGTCGGCGAACGTGATCTTCGCGGACGCGGATCTCGAGAAGGCCGCCGCGTCGGCGCCGTACTCCGTGTTCGACAACGCGGGCCAGGACTGCTGCGCGCGCTCGCGTGTGCTCGTCGAGCGTTCCGCGTACGACCGCTTCGCCGAGCTCTTCGTCGCTGCGACGGGGAAGCTGAAGGTCGGCGATCCGGAGGACGAGTCGTCGGAGATGGGGCCGCTCATCTCGGCGCAACATCGAGAGACCGTCGCGTCGTTCGTCGAGGGCGCGCCGCTGTTTCGCGGCGAGGTTCCGGAGGGGCCGGGCTATTGGTATCCCTGCACCGTCGTCGAGGCGACGACCGATGACCGCGTTGCCCGCGACGAGGTCTTCGGGCCTGTCGCCGCGCTCATCCCGTTCGAGGACGAGGCCGACGCGGTGCGGATCGCGAACGACTCGCAGTACGGGCTCTCCGGATCGATCTGGACGCGCGACGGCGGCCGGGCGCTGCGCGTCGCGCGCGCGATCGAGACCGGCGTGCTCTCGATCAACTCGAACTCGTCCGTGCGACCCTCGACGCCGTTCGGCGGCTTCAAGCAGAGCGGCTTCGGGCGGGAGCTCGGCATGCACGCGCTCGCGGGTTACAGCGAAGTGAAGAACGTCTACTACTCGACGGAGGGCTAAATGGGGCGGCTGGACGGCAAGGTGTGCGTGATCACGGGCGCGGGCGGCGGCATGGGCGCCGACGCGGCGCAGCTGTTCACGGAGGAAGGCGCGAAGGTCGTCGTCGCGGACGTCAACATCGACGCCGCGACCGTAGTGGCCGACAGCGTCGGCGGGCTCGCGGTGCAGGTCGACGTCTCCGACGAGGAATCCGTGCAGGCGATGTATCGCGCCGCGGTCGCGCAATACGGCGGCATCGACGTCCTCTACAACAACGCGGGCATCTCTCCGGCCGACGACGACTCGATCCTCGACACCGACCTCGCTGCGTGGGAGCGCGTGCAGGCGGTGAACACGCGTGGCGTGTTCCTCTGCTGCAAGTACGGCATCTCGTATCTGCTCGAGCGCGGCGGCGGTTCGGTGATCAACGTCGCGTCGTTCGTCGCGCTCGTCGGCGCAGCGACGTCGCAGATCTCGTACACGGCCTCGAAGGGCGCGGTGCTCTCGATGAGCAAGGAGCTCGGCGTGCAGTTCGCACGGCAAGGCGTGCGCGTCAACGCGCTCTGCCCGGGCCCGGTCGAGACGCCGCTGCTGCTCCGCATCTGGAGCGAGACGCCGGGCGCCGCCGAGCGCCGGCTTGTCCACGTGCCGATGGGGAGGATGGCGAAACCGCGCGAGATCGTGAACGCTGCGCTTTTCCTCGCAAGCGACGAGTCGTCGTACGTGAACGCGTCGACGTTTTTGGTGGACGGAGGCCTGACCGCGGCCTACGTCACGCCGGAATAGCGCGTCGCGGAGCCGAACTTGTTCGGCGCAGCAGTGATCCGCATCATCGGTAGCGGAGCAGAAGGAGGCCCACGGGGGAAACTGGTTTCCCCCGTGAAGTGAGCGGAGCTAAGCGTTACTCCGTGCCGACTACTTGAACCAGCCAGCGTCGGTCGCGCGGGCGGTCCAGCTCGATGAAGAGCACGCGCTGCCATGTTCCGAGCTGCAGCTCGCCGTCGCGCACGGGCACCGACTCGCCCGCCGTGCCGAGCAGCATCGCCATGCAGTGCGAGTGCCCGTTGCCCTGATCCATGTCCTCGGGGCAGATGTTCTCGGTGCGGCGGTCCCAGTCGTCGTGCGCGTAGTAGTTCTCGCTCGGCACGAGCCGGCGCAGCAGCTGGGCGAAGTCCTCGACGAAACCCTCCTCGAGCTCGTTCACGCGGATGCAGCACGTGGTGTGCGGCGAGTAGATGCACGCGATGCCTTCGTTGATGCCGCTCTCGCGGACGGCGGCCTGCACTTCCTCGGTGATGTCGGTGACGGTGAGCCCTCCGCTGGTGCGGAGCTGCTTCTCGTGCTGGAAGACCTTCACGTCGCATCACCTCGCTCTGGGTTGGCCGGACGGCTTCTATTCTGCGCCACGGCGGCTGTGGGTCAACCGAAGAACCGCTCGTCTCAGGAGAACCTGATCCCAGGTTACGCTGCCGCTGAGCGGGCCCGTAGCTCAGCTGGTTAGAGCAGGGGACTCATAATCCCTTGGTCCCTGGTTCGAATCCAGGCGGGCCCATTTCCAGCCGCGTGGCGAAGCGAAGCTCGCTTAGCTACGCGGGTCATCCGTGCCAAGGATGTCGTGAAAGCACGCCGCGTGCGTACCCCGGTGGTACCTCACTCTGCTCGCGCTGGTTGGGTCAGCGCGGCCCGAGTAGAGCTCGGGCCCGACTGCTGTGCGAGACCCAGCTCGACAAGCTGGGGGTCACTGGTTCGAGCCCAGTACCGCCCATCCCGTGACACCTGAAAGCCCCGCAAGTGCGGGG
>DATEXK010000339.1:0-3698 GCA_035257065.1 Gaiellaceae bacterium
GCGAGAGCTTCGACCGGAGAAACGTCTCGACCGACTCCGGGTCGGGCACCTCCTCGCCGAACGAGGCGAATGCCTGGAACTCCCGCCGGCGGCCTTCGCGCGTCGCCTCGGCGATCGCGGGGTCGATGTGGTCGGTGAAGAACTGGAACGGATGCGACTCGAACGACTCCTCACCCATGAAGAGGAGCGGTGTGCAGGCCGAGAAGAGCACCACCGCAGCAGCGACGCGCAACGCGTCAGGCGGTAGACGGTCGCCGGTCGCGCGGTTGCCCACCTGGTCGTGGTTCTGCGCGTAGACGACGAGCCGGCGCGGGTCGTGCCCGTCTCCCCGGAGCGCCGCCGCGAGGCGCTCGACGGAGCCGTAACCCTCGTAGTAGCCGTCGTGCTCGCCGGTGAGCAGGACGTGCAGCTCGTGATGCGTCCGGTCGGCCCACTGTGCGTCGTGCCCCCACTCCTCGATCGGCCGCCAGTCGTCGACCTCCATCTCCGAGATGACGAGGGCGCGAGGGCGCGCATCGCGAACGCGTGCGGCGAGCTCCGCGCAGATGTGCTGCGGCGAGTCGTCGAGGATCGTGTGCACCGCGTCGAGCCGAAGACCGTCGACGTGGAAGTCCCGGATCCAGAGCTCGGCGTTTTGGATCGCCCACTCGCGCACGCCGGCCTGCCCGTAGTCGAGCGCATCGCCCCAGACCGTGTCGTGCCGACTCGTGATGTACGGCGCGAACGCGCGCAACGCCTCGTTGCCGGGGCCGACGTGGTTGTAGACGACGTCCAGCAGCACGGCGAGGCTTTCCGCATGCGCTGCGTCGACGAGACGCGCGAGCCCGTCGGGACCGCCGTACGCGCGATGCGGGGCGGACAGGTAGAGGCCGTCGTACCCCCAGCCACGCTCGCCGGCGAAGGTCGCCACGGGCATCAGCTCGATCGCAGTCACGCCGAGCGCACGCAGGCCTCGCAGACGCGGGATCACGGCGTCGAACGTTCCCTCGTCCGTGAACGTGCCTACGTGCAGCTCGTAGATGACGAGGTCGTCGAGCGCAACGCCCTTCCAGCCCTCGTCGGTCCAGGCGAACGCACCCGTGTCGACGACTGCCGACGGACCTCGCACGCCGTACGGTTGTGCGCGCGAGCACGGATCCGGATACGTCTCGCCGCCGTCGACGACGAGCCTGTACTCGTCGCCCGCCACGGCGGCCACGCGAGCCTCCCAGACACCGTCGCCGACGGGATCGAGCGCAACGCGACCGTGCGCCACGTCGACCGCAAGCGCACGGACGCTCGGCGCCCACACTCGCAGCTCGACGTCGCGCTCGTCGACCGGGACCGCGCCGAATGCGCGCCTCAACGGTCGATCTCCCCCGCCCGACACCCGAGTGACGTACCCGCGCCCGGGTGGCTCAATCCTCAGCGCCCGGCCGCGTAGCCCTGCATACCACGCGGGTTCGCGCCGGCCTTGAGCTGGCCGTCCGGCTCACGTCCGACCGCGCTCACGCGTCCGAGCGACCACGGCGCGGACACCTCGACCTCGTGTCCGCGCTCGCGCAGCCCGTCGATCGTCTCCGCGCCGGCGCGCTCCTCGACCGCAACGTGCCTCACCCGCGTCTCGCGCGGATAGAAGGAGCTCGGGAACGCTTCCGTGTGGTGGCACGGCGCGTCGATCGCCGCCTGGAGGTCGAGGCCGAAGTGCAGATGGCCGAGCAGCACCTGCAGCGTCCATTGATCCTGCTGGTCGCCGCCCGGTGTGCCGAGCGCGAGATAGGGCTCGCCGTCACGGCCGACGAGCGTCGGCGAGAGCGTCGTGCGCGGGCGCTTCCCCGGCTCGAGCGAGTTCGGCAAACCCTCTTCGAGCCAGAACATCTGCGCGCGCGTGCCGAGGCAGAAGCCGAGTTCGGGAATCACCGGCGCCCCCCAGAGCCAGCCGCCGCTCGGCGTCGCGGCGATCATGTTCCCCCACCGGTCGACGACATCGAGGTGCACCGTGTCGCCGCGCGTGGGCTCGCCCACGCCCGGCGCGAGCGGCACGTCTCCGACCGGAGTCGCGAGACGCGGCTCACGGCCGTCGGGTGAGCCTGGCCGGAGCTCGCCCGACGACTCGTCGCCGACGAGCGCGCGACGCTCGTCTGCGTAGGCCCGCGAGAGCAGCGTCTCGAGCGGCACGTCGTAGAAGTCGGGATCGCCGTACCAGGCCTCGCGGTCGGCGAAGGCGAGCTTCGCGCACTCGGTGACGGTGTGGACGTACGCCGCGCTCGCGTGACCCATCGCCGCGAGGTCGAAGCCCTCGAGCAGGCGCAGCTGCTGGAGGAACACGGGCGCCTGACTCCACGGGCCCGCCTTGAGCACCGTGACGCCGTGATAGTCGACCTCGAGCGGCCGCTCGTACGACGGCGCCCAGTCCTTCAAGTCGTCCGCGGCGAGCAGGCCTGCGTGGCGCTCGCCGGAGCTGTCCATCCATTCGAGCTCCTGGAACGCGAGGATCGCGTCGGCGACGAAGCCGCGGTACCACGCGTCGTGCGCGGCGGCGATCTGCCCGTCGCGGTCGGACGTCTGCGCTTCCGCCTCCTCGACGATGCGGCGATAGGTCGCTGCGAGGCGGGGATTCCGCTGCAGCCTGCCGGGCTCGAGCACCGGAAGGTAGACCTCAGCGGAGGTCGTCCACTCGTCGCGGAAGAGCGCTTCGACGTTGCGGATCGCACCGGCGATCTGCGGGATCGATGGATATCCATCCTCGGCGTAGCCGATCGCAAACCGGAGGACGTCGCGCAGCCGCAGCGTCCCGTGATCGCGGAGCAGCGCGAGCCAGCCTCCGAACGCGCCGGGCACGACGGCGGAGAGCGGGCCCGTGCCGGGGACGAGCGAGAGCCCGAGCTCGTCGCGATAGCGCTTGATCGTCGCCGCGCGTGGCGCAGGGCCCTGCGCGCAGAGGACAACCGGTTCGCCGCCGGCCGGCCAGAGCAGCGCCGGCAGGTCGCCGCCGGGACCGTTCAGGTGCGGCTCGACGACCTGCAGCGTGAAGCCTGCCGCGACGGCGGCGTCGAACGCGTTGCCGCCCTGCTCGAGCACGGCCATACCGGCCGCCGACGCGAGCCAGTGGGTCGAGGCGACCATCCCGAAGGTGCCGCGGAGCTCTGGGCGCGTTGTGAAGGTCATCGGCTCTCTGCCCGGACGATAGCGGCCGCATCTTCGACGAGTCGCGGCGCCGGCCGCCCAGGCGCAACCAGATGGCAGGCGACGAGGTGCCCCGGCGCGAAATCGCGCAGCGCCGGCGTCTCCTCATCGGACGCGGGAGCCGAGAGCTCGTGCAGCGGACAGCGAGTGTGGAAGCGACACCCCGACGGCGGCGAGAGCGGACTCGGCATGTCGCCGTCAAGCACGACGTGCTGCCGCGTCCGCTGCACCGCCGGGTCGGGAACGACGGCCGCGGACAGCAGCGCTTGGGTGTATGGGTGCTGCGGGTTCCGGAACAAGTCGGTGCGCGCCGCCGACTCGACGATCTCGCCGAGGTACATCACTGCGACTCGATCGCACAGGAACTCGACGGTGGCCAGGTCGTGGGTGATGAACAGGCACGAGAAGCCCATGTCGCGCTGGAGGTCGCGCAGCAGGTTGAGGATCGACGCCTGCACCGACACATCGAGCGCCGACACCGGCTCGTCCGCAACGAGCACGCTGGGGCGGAGGACGAGTGCGCGCGCGAGGCC
>DATEXK010000340.1:0-2416 GCA_035257065.1 Gaiellaceae bacterium
CGACGATCCCGGCCTGCCGCATCGCGCCACCGAAGAGGTGCTTGCCACGGCGGGCCGCGACCATCAGCTCCGCCGAGCCGGCGACGAGCGCGCCGAGCGGGCAGCCGAGCCCTTTCGAGAGGCAGAGGGTGACGGCGTCGAAGCGGCGCCCGATCTCGGCAGACGGCACACCCAGGGCGGTGGCCGCGTTCACGATCCGCGCGCCGTCGAGGTGGAGGTTCAAGTCGTGCTCGCGCGCTGTCTCGGCGATCGCGTCGATCTGCTCGAGCGACCACGTACGTCCGCCGGAGGAGTTGTGTGTGTTCTCGATCGAGACGACCCGCGTGCGCGGCATGTGGCCGCTGCCCCAGTCCCGCACCGCGGCATGCACCTGCTCGGGCGCGAAGGTGCCGTGCCGCCCGGGAAGCCCGCGCATCACGAGCCCGCTGAAGACGGCGGGACCGCCCTGCTCGTAGAGCAGCACGTGCGCGTTCTCCTCCGCGAGGAGCTCGTCACCCGGTTGCGTGAGGATGCGCAGCGCGATCTGGTTGGCCATCGTCGCGGTCGGCACGAAGACGGCGGCCTCGTGGCCGAGGAACGCGGCCGCGCGCTGCTCGAGCTCGAGGACGGTCGGGTCCTCCCCGTACTGCTCGTCGCCCACGACGGCCTCGGCCATCGCCTCGCGCATGGCGGGGCTCGGGCGGGTCATCGTGTCGGAGCGGAGGTCGATCACCGCGCGGACGGTAGCGGAGCGCGGCCGGTGCCAGTGGGGATCCCGACCGCTACCGTGGTCGGATGGATCTGACGCTGCTCGAGAAGACGCTGCGCGAGCGCGGCGAGCCGAAGTACCGCGCCGGCCAGGTGTGGGACTGGGCTGCGGGCGGAGCGACCGGCTATGACGCGATGTCGAATCTCCCCGGCCCGCTCCGCGAGGCGCTCGCAGCCTCCGTGCCGTTCTCGACCCTGACCGTCGAGGCGCAGCAGGAATCGAAGGACGGCACGATCAAGACGCTCTTCAAGACGGCCGACGGGCATCCGGTCGAGGCGGTGCTGATGCGCTACAAGGACGGGCGCCGCTCGCTGTGCCTCTCGTCGCAGTCCGGCTGCCCGCTGACCTGCACGTTCTGCGCGACCGGGCAGATGACGTTCGGCCGCAACCTGACGGCGTCGGAGATCATCGATCAGGCGCTGCACTTCAGACGCTTGACGCCCGTCGACCACGCGGTGTTCATGGGCATGGGCGAGCCGATGCTCAACTTCGACGAGGTGCTCGCGGCAGCGCGCAGGCTCCCGGCCGTCGGCATCACGCACCGGCGCACGACGATCTCGACCGTGGGCTGGCTGCCCGGGCTTAAGCGCTTCGTCGACGAGGTCGACGTACCGATCAGGCTCGCGCTCTCGCTGCACGCACCCGACGACGCGCTCCGCTCGACGATCATGCCGGTGAACGACACATATCCGCTGCGCGACATCCTGGCCGAGTGCAGGCGCCACGTCGATCGCACGAACCGTCGCGTCTACATCGAGTACGTGATGCTCGCGGGTGTGAACGACTCGCCCGAGCAGGCGAAGGCGCTCGGCAAGTTGCTCGGCCGCGACCACTTCAAGGTGAACCTGATCCCGTACAACCCCACCGGCATGTACGACGGCTCCTCGCGCGATCGCATCGCCGCGTTCAAGCTGGCGCTCGACCGCACGCGGGTGCCGTCGACGGTGCGTCTGACGCGCGGTCGCGACATCGACGCCGCGTGCGGGCAGCTTGCGACCGCGCCGAAGGCGCGCACGCGGCGCACTCCGACGCCCGCGTAAGCACACCCGTCGTCCTGACGGCCCCGCGAGCAGGCCGGCTGCCGCGCTACGGCTGGAAGATCTCGTGAACCGGGAACTCCTTCACGTCGGGAGGCCCCTCCATCTTGGCTCCGGCCGCCTCCATTGCCGACCCTATCCGCCCCTGGAAGGCGTCGAAGTCCGCGCGCGACTCCCAGAAGTCGATGACGCCCCAGCCGTCATCGATCGGCCCGGAGGAGTGAAACAGGAGGCCCTTCGGCGGATTGCCCGCCGGATCGACGTGCTTGTTCACCGCGTCGAATGTCTCTTGATCGATCCCGGCCAGCTTGATGCGGATGCCGACAGCCATGTCGCGCTCCTTGTTCGGTAATGGACGCGGACGACTCTACTCCGACGCTCCGTCCGGTGCAGCATCGTCGGCCAGGAGCTCGCGCATGCTCCGCCGCTTTCGCTTGACGCCCACAGCGAGGTTGCTACCGTCACGAGTTGCGAGGGCGCGTACGTCGGCCGCCACGGTCGGCTCGAGGTACGAACGAGATGGACAGAGCCTTCGCCCACACGCCTCGTGTATCGCCCTTCTTCGCCTGGATGTCGGCGTCGATCGCGGCTCTCTGCCTCGCCGCGCCCGCGGCAACCGCTCCGCTTGCGC
>DATEXK010000341.1:0-3903 GCA_035257065.1 Gaiellaceae bacterium
AGCGAACGTGATCGGGATGGGCCTCTCGCCGCGCGCTTCGACGAGCGCCTCGACCGAGCCGCTCGTGTTCCTGCACGACGTCGGCGCCGCGTACGACGCATCGGGACGGACGGCTCCGATCATGGACCAGCTCGCGATCCATCCCTACCCGAACCCGAACAGCCCGACCGACTCGCCCGACGTCGGCTACACGGACACGGATCGCTACGGCATTCCGAACCTCGACCGCGTCAAGCAGGCCGTCTACGACGCGTTCGACGGGACGGGGCAGCCGACGACGCTGAACGGGCTGACGTTCCGGATCGACGAGATCGGCTGGCAGACCGACACGACCGCGTATCCGCAGTACGTGAACCCCGAGAACGTCGCGGTCGTCAGCGAAACGACGCAGGTGCAGTACCTGAAGACGATGATCGAGAAGTACTTCGCATGCGATCCGACGGTGACCGATGTCGAGCTCTTCCTGCTCGTCGACGAGAAGTACCGCAACGGCAAGGACGAGACGGGCAAGGTCGTCGGCGGCGGCTGGCAGAGTGGCCTCCTCACCGCGGGCGGTGAGGGCGTGTCGCAGCCGAAGCTCGCCTACAGCGACGCGAGCCTGACGTTCGACCGCGACAGCGGGCGCGCGGCGTGTCACGGCGCCATGACGAGCTGGACACCGAAGCCGGAGAGCGGGACGCTGAGCGTCGACTTCGGCAAGTTCGATCCGAAGGTGAACGCCAAGGTGCTCATCACGAGCTACGGGATCGGCGCGTCGTCCGTCTCCGTGACGTCATCCGTGCCGTACCGCTATCAGTTCGGATCTTCCGACTACGAGGGCGAGGGGTACCCGGACTGGTTCGACGCCTCCGGGCACGCCGGGTCCGGGACGAACACGATCACGTTCACCGCCTATCCCGTCCCCGGCCCGCTGCTGCTCCGGGTCTGGCCGCAGGGGTCCGCCACGCCCCAGGACTTTCGGTCGGCGTCGCGCGTCTTCAACTCCGCGAACCTCTTCAGCATGTATCGGTCGGGCGCTCTCGACGCGTACATCTCCAACCAAACCGAGTTCGACGGCTTCCTCACCTATCTTCAGAGCGTCGGCACATTGCCCTACGTGGACTGCGCCGGCGGCAGCGACACGTGCACGATCCTCGCTGTGTTGAGTCAGCTCACGGGCCGAACCGTGCAGTCGGCGGGCGCCGCGAGCGCCAAGGTCTATCGCGCTTCGGTGCGGCTCAAGCCGGGCGCGCGAGGGCGGCCGACGCTGCGCACGAAGGGGTTGAAGCCGGGGCGGTACAGCCTGACGATCACCGTGACGCGCGGAACAGGCAAGGCGAGCGTGACGCTACGCCCATTGCTGCTGGACGCGAAAGGTCGACTCGCGAACGGGAAGCACAAGGCGAAGCAGCCGGCTCCGGCGAAAGCAAAGGAGCCCGCCCCGAAGAAGAAGAAGCACTAGCCCGTACCCTGGGTCACGCATGGGACGGCTCGAGCCCGCAGCATGGTGGGCGATCCGGCGGGCGCAGAACCGGAAGCCGTCCACGTACCGCTGCCCGCTCTGCGGCTACCGCCTCCACGCGATGAGCCCGCATGTGCTGATCGCTCCCGAAGGCGACACGAACCGGCGGCGGCACGCGCACGCCGAGTGCGTCGAGGCCGCACGACGCAACGGCCGCCTGCCGAGCTACGACGAATGGCGCAAGACGCAGCCGCGTAAGCCTGGCTTCGTCGCCCGATTTCTGGGCCGCGGCTGACCGCGGCTACACTGTCGCCTCCCCGCGCCCGTAGCTCAGGGGATAGAGCGCTGCCCTGCGGAGGCAGAGGTCGCACGTTCGAATCGTGCCGGGCGCACTCGCATTGCTTCGCGGCCCTAGGCCGCGAAGCTCGCTTCACGGGGGGCCCCTTCTTCTCTGCTGTCGGTGAGGCGTCTCGTTGCTGCACGGAACAAGTTCCGCTCCGCGACGTGGATCGTCCGTATGGCTAGGCGCGCAGACGTGCGAGCGTCCAGCGCGCCAGGCGGCGAGTCGCCGGACTCGTCGCGCGAGCGGGCCGCGTGGGCCTGCGGTGAGAGGTCGCGTCGCGTAGAGCTGCAACGATCTCTCGCTCGGATCGTCGCTCGCGCTGCATCTCCTCGATCATCACCAACAGGCGATGTTGCTCATATTCTTCGTTGGTCAACGTGACCACCTCCGATTCCGTTGTCGTTTCCTCTGCAAGCGACGGTAGGTCGAGTGGCTCGACTCGGGGGCAACAGGTTCGGGGCGATGCGGCGGCAATCCAGTGACAGCCGCAGAGCGCGTGAAGAAGAGAATGAGCGCATCAGGTCGCGCGAGCGTGTCTTGACGTCACTGCGTCACGAAGAACCGGACCGCGTACCGACGCTAGTAGCGTTCGATCTCGACGAGCCGCTCGTCGCTGATCCCGAAATGGTGTGCGATCTCGTGCAGCACGACGCGCCGAACCTGCCGGTCGAACAGCTCGCGGTCATGCCCGTAGTGCCGTTCGAGCGGGCCGCGGTAGATCGAGATCTTGTCCGGCAGCACGCCGCTGTAGTTGCTGCCTCGACGCGTGAGCGGGATGCCCTGGTAGAGGCCGAGCAGCGGTTGTCCCGGCGGCGGCTCGTCCTCGACCACGACCTCGACGTTCGACATCTGGCTGCGGAGATCGTCGGGGAGCGAGTCGATCGCTTCCTGGATCAACTGGCCGATCTCCGGAGGGACTCCTTGCGGATCGCTGCCTTCCACGCGAGAAAGCTTAGGCTCTTCGATCGAGATGACCTGGCGCGAGAGCACCCTCGTCGACGGCGAACTGGCCGTGAGGCCCTGGGAGGACGGCGACCAGGAACTCCTCGGGACGTCGCAGCGCGACGCTGAGATCGGTCGCTACTTCGGACGTGCGGTCGATCTGGTCGAGGGCGAACCGCTCCCCGACGATCCGGATGCGCCGGTGCTGGCGATCACCGACGGAGGAGCGGTCGTCGGCGTCCTCTGGTTCCGGCGCGGCGCTCGTCCCTTTGAGGTCGGGTACTACCTCAGGCGGGACTGCTGGGGCCGCGGGCTCGCGACACGGAGTCTCCGCCTCGTGTCGGACTGGATGCTCGGAGAGTTCGGAGCAGACGAGATCGTCCTGTGCACACATCCGGAGAACGTTCGCTCGCAGGCGGTCGCCGAGCGCGCCGGTTATGTGCGGGACGGTGTCGTTGAGCGGTACGCGGAGTTCAAGGACGGCACGACGCTGGCGTATCGCTTCGTTCGCCGTTAGCCGAACGTGAACGCGTAGGCGTTCACGCCGGGTGACATGCGCAACTCGAGCAGGCCGTTCGTCGCGCTGCTCTGCGACACGACGGTGTACAGCTTGTCCATGTTCACGTGCAGCGTCTTCGACGGCTTGCCGTCGATCAGCGTCTGTGCCGTCCCTCGTCCGCCGAGCACGACGTAGACGTACCGTGCCTGGTAATGCAGGCGCAGTTGCGCGCCCATGCCCGCGACGATGCGCTGCGCGCCGACGTTCCACACGCCTGCGTACGAGAGGTCGTCCTGGGGGATTGTCTTTGCGAACGTGTAGTCGGCGGCCACGTTCGGCTTGATCGGTGAGCCGACATATCGCGCGAGGCGCGCTGTGCCGAGATAGGACTCGGGCGTCAGCGCGAGCTCTTTCGGGGTCGCGTCGGCGACGGCCGTCATTCGTTGCGGCAGTGACGACGCGCCGGCCTCGGCGAGCAGCGAGCGAATCGCCTGTTCGGTCCCGTCGTAGTCGCCCTCGCCGAACTGCACGTGGCGTACCTGGCCCGTCTTGTCGATCAGATACTCGGCCGGCCAGTACTGGTTCGAGTACGCGGTCCACGTCGCGTAGCCGTTGTCGAGCGCGACCGGCCACGTCACGTGCAGGTCGTGCGTCGCCGCTCGCACGTTGCCGAGCACG
>DATEXK010000342.1:0-3089 GCA_035257065.1 Gaiellaceae bacterium
AGCGGACTTCGCTCCGCTCCTTCACTTCGGAAAGCTACTTCAATGCGCAAAGTCTTGGCCATAGTTAAGGTCTCGGTCTGGTGCCGGTTGTCGAGACACCCGATCTTCGTGGCGCGTTTCCCCGCCTGACGGACGCGCAGCTCGCTGCGATTGCGGCGCGCGCGGAGCGCCGTCCGACACGCGTGGGCGACGTGCTCTTTCACGAGGGCGACTCGTCATACGACTTCTTCGTCGTCGTCGCCGGCATGGTCGCCGTCATCTCGGACTACGGGACGGAAGATGAGAGTGTCTTCGCCGTCCACGGTGCGGGCCGCTTCCTCGGCGAAGTGAGCCTCATCACCGGGCAGGCGGCGCTGTTCACCGCCGTCGTTCAGGAGGCGGGAGAGGTGCTCGTCGCGCCGGCGCAGCAACTGCGGACGTTCGTGACGCAGAACGCGGGCCTCGGAGACATCATCCTCCGCGCCTTCCTGTTGCGCCGTGACCTGTTGATCGACGCCGGAGTCGGCCTGCGGATCGTGGGCTCGCGCTACTCCCCCGACACGCGGCGCCTCCGCGATCTGGTCGCACGAAATCGTGTTCCTCACCGCTGGCTCGATCTGGAGACCGACCCGGCCGCGGAGGAGCTGATCCGGCGCCTCGGCGTGACCCCGGACGAGACGCCCGTGGTCATCTCGGCCGACCGGGTCCTGCGGAACCCGACGAACTCGGAGCTCGCGCAGGTCGCCGGGCTCAGTCACGTCGGCGGCGCGCCGTCGGTCGACCTCGTCGTCGTCGGCGCCGGCCCTGCGGGGCTCGCGGCGGCCGTCTACGGCGCCTCCGAAGGGCTCTCGACCGTCGTCGTCGACGGCGTCGCGCCGGGCGGACAGGCTGCGACGTCCGCCAGGATCGAGAACTACCTCGGGTTTCCGGCGGGCATCTCCGGCTCGGAGCTCGCCGAGCGTGCGGTCATCCAGGCGGAGAAGTTCGGAGCCGAGCTGACGATCTCCGCGGCAGCGGCGGCACTGGAGGCCCGCGACGGCGGCTACGTCATCGTCCTCGACGACGGCGCGGAGGTCACTGCTCGCTCGGTGGTGATCGCCACCGGTGCGCGCTACCGCAAGCTCGACGTGCCGCAGCTCGCCGAGTTCGAGGACACGAGCGTCTACTACGCGGCGACACGCATGGAGGCGCAGGCCTGCGTCGGCGATCCGGTGGTGGTCGTCGGCGGCGGCAACTCGGCGGGGCAGGCGGCGGTGTTCCTCTCGCGTCATGCGGTGCACGTGAGCCTGCTGATCCGCGGCTCGGATCTCGGGAAGGGCATGTCGCGGTACCTCGTCGATCAGGTCGAGGACGATCCGCACGTCAGCGTGCTCCGCTCCACGGAGGTGCGCGAGCTGATCGGAGACCACGGCGAGCTGCAGTCGATCGCCGTCGAGAACAACCAGACCGGCGAGCGCAGCTTGCTCGCATGCCGCGCGCTCTTCGTCTTCATCGGCGCAGAGCCGTACACGCAGTGGCTCGGAGACGCAATCACACTCGACGAGAACGGCTTCATCCTGACGGGCTCGGACGCCGCCAACGGAGGTCGCCCGCCGCTGCTCTTCGAGACGAGCCTCCCAGGCGTGTTCGCGGTCGGAGACGTGCGCTGTGGATCGATCAAGCGGGTCGCGTCAGCGGTCGGCGAAGGCTCGATGGCCGTCCGCCTGATCCACGAGTACCTCGCGCTCTAGCTCGGACCGGCGAACTCCACAAGGACCGCCTAAGATGGCGGTTCTGCCCTCTTAGCTCAGTTGGTAGAGCACCTCCATGGTAAGCGTGCGGGGACGGGGACTCGGGGGGACGGCAGGGCACGGTTGAGCCGTTTCTCGCGCATCGAGAGTGCTCGGTTTCGCCTGCAGTCTCCGGCTCTACTCACCAAGGACTCACCAAGCCGGCACAACTCCGAGTCCTGCGAACGACTCAAGATCACCTGGCTAGCCCGCGGCGTCGGGCACGACGCTGCGGCGGCGGGCACGGTTCGCCTGCGTTCTCTGCACCGTCTGCAGGAGGACGGCGAGGATTACCACGACGCCGCCGGCGATCGTCGTCAGCGCGGGCGTCTCCGAGATCGCGATCCACACCCAGAGCGGTCCGAGGACGACCTCCAGCAGCGTGATCAGCGCCACCTCCGCGGCGGGGATCAACCGGGCTCCGACGGCGAGGAAGGCGAGGCCGAGGCCCATCTGCCCCACGCCCAGCAGCACGAGCAGCCCGAGGTCCCGCCCCGTCACCGTGGAGGGATGCGCGAGCGGAGCGGTCGCGAGCACGACGATCACCTGCGAGAGGCAGATCGCGGGCGCCATCGACACCTCGCGCTTGTGCCGCGTGATCACGATGCTCGTCGCGAACGAGAGGGTCATCACGACCGAGGCCGCGACGCCGAAGACGCCCCCGCTTCCGGGGCCGCCGACCATGAGTCCCACCCCCACGAGCGCGATCGCCATCGCCAGCGCCGCGCGGCGCGTGATCGACTCGCCGAGCGCAACCCAAGCGAGCAGCGCGGCCGCGACCGGCGCGGCAGCCTGCATGAAGAGGACGTTGGCGACCGTGGCGTGGTTGAGCGCGACGATGAACGAACCGGAGGCGAGGGCCGTGCAGACGGCGACCCCGAGGCCCGCGCGCCCCATCGACCGAAAGGCGGCGAGCGTCCGGCCGCGGTTGGCGACCGCGACGTACGCCGCAAGGCCGACGCACGCGAAGAGCGCCCGGCCGGCGAGCTGCGTCGTCGTCCCGACGGACAGCTCCCGCTGGAGCACACCGGCCGTCGACCACGCCACGGCGGCGAGCGCCACGAACAGCTGACCCCGGCGCCGAACGCTGCTGTCGTCGATCCGCGCCGTCACCTCGGCAGTCAATCACGCCGTATGGGATCCGCAGCGAAGCGCAAATTCATGGGCTCGCCAACCGGAACCGAGTTTATGCACCCCACACGCAATCGCGCCTAGGCTTGACGCGCGTAGAGGGAGTCGATCTCCCGCCGGAAGTGCTGCTCTGCGACGTGCCGTCTGACCTTGAGCGTCGGCGTCAGCTCGCCGGCCTCGGCGGAGAACGAGCGGGGCAGGATCGCGAAG
>DATEXK010000343.1:0-2046 GCA_035257065.1 Gaiellaceae bacterium
CGATGTGCGCGCGCACATCGACGACGCGACGAAGCGCCTGCGCGACTCGAAGCTCTTCGAGCTCACCTCGATCCGCCGCGGCTTCGCGGGCGGTGGGTTCGACGGCGCGCGTTCGCTGCCGAAGCAGATGGCCGAGGCCGCGCAGATTCCGGGCGCCGACCTGATCCCCGAGACGTCCGAGCTCTTCCTCGGCTTCACCTCGACGCAGAAGGCCGGCATGGGGCCGGGCGCGATTGCGAACTTCGAGACGCTCGGCTACGTCGACTTCCGCGGCAGCGAGTACTTCCACCAGGGGACGCACATGCACCTGTCGCACATCCACGAGGACGTCGAGGCGTGGTACCTCAACTTCGACTTCGACGAACGCGTCGCGACGGCGTTCCGGCCGAACCTCAACGTGAAGCAGGACACGCAGACCGTGCGCCAGGGGCCGCAGGACGTCTCGACCGAGGCCGACGTCCACCGCGACTACAGGCGCTCAGGGCGGATCGGCCACAGCGCGGCGATCCAGACCACGTCCCGGCTCGAGCGCGACACCGTCGTCGGCGACGGGACGGTCTACCCGAAGGGAACCGCGATCCCCGTGCGCGCCGACTTCAACACCCTCGACAACCCGTTCATGTGGTCGGTGCGCGCCGACGAGATCGGCGCCGTGCCCGCGGCCGGCGTCCACTTCGTCGTCTTCAACCCGACCGGCGACGACTTCCGCCGCAACCGGCTCGCGATGGACGGCGTGCTGCCGGACGGGAAGATCGCGTTCACGGCGCGCGACCGCAACCAGGGCTTCAACTCGATCCTCTCGACCACGCACCGCCAGAACTACCTCGTGCCGCCGCGGCGCCACCGCAGCTTCCCGCTCGCCGAGCTCTGAGCTGGGCGACTCTCACCTCAGCAACAGGCTTGACCTTCCTGCTTCGGTGGGCACACCTGGTCGGAGTACGAGCAAAAGACGCAGCAGTCGCCTGGCAGCGGCCTGAGCATCGCCGAGCACGATGGGCAGGTGTAGAAGAACCGGCAGGCGTTCGTCGGCATCGTTTCCAGGCTCGTTTGCCCGCACTGTGGGCAAACGATCGTCGCCTCTGTTGCGATCGCCATCGGGCCTGAGGCTACCGCGGAGGCAGTCCGAAGAATCGGTACCTGGTACCGGAGGTACCAGGTACCTGGTTTGCGACGTGGCCGGAGAGTCGGACGCTGGCCTGGGCGAGTGTTCCGCAATGCACCCTGAGCGACGACGGGCCTGACTGGTTCGAAGTGCGTAGGATCGGTTCGGTTTACTAAAGGAGGCCGAATGCCTGTCAAGCTCCATCGCTGCAAGCTCGAATGGCTTAAGACCGGAGCGTGCTGGAGGGTCGAGAAGGCACTGAAAGAAATGAACATCGAATACGAACTCGCCCCCGGCCCCTCCCGGCCAAGCAGGCGCGAGGAGATCATCGAGCACACGGGGCAGAAGCTCTACCCGGCCATCGAGTTCGAGAACGGAATGTGGTACCGCGAGGAGTCCAGGGACATGGCGAAGACGATCCGCGCAGGAACGCTGATGGAGCGTGCTACCTCCGCTGCATAGCAGCTCGACCTGACCCATGCGTCGCCCTCGCCGGTCTGACTGACTGACGGGCGGGGAAAGTGGACTCGCATGCGCCAGCGTTGAGTTCGGGAATGCACCCCGAGCGGCGTGGGCCGCGGTTAGTGCTTGAAGGAACCGACCGCGATTTGTCCGCTCCCGTTGTTGCAGACAATGCCGCGGATAGCCACGCCTCGGCTTCGCCATCCCGCACGCGCTTGCAAGAGGAATGACACGTTCACACCACGGTCGCACGAGCCGGGGATGATCAAGATGAACGCTCGGGCGTGCTGCCGCGGCGAGAGAGTCACCACCGTGCCCGGCGAACCTGCGAGCGGATCGCCCGACCAATCTTCGACCGTAACGGGGTGGGCGAGGCGAGGCAGTCGAATCCAGGGGCGACCGGAGATCGTGCATGTGCGCATCCCCGCATTGGTAATCGTGACCTCGGCGAACATCGTTCCACCACCGCCGTTGTAATCCCC
>DATEXK010000344.1:0-6464 GCA_035257065.1 Gaiellaceae bacterium
CGACGCGCTGCTGACGAACTTCCATCTGCCGCGCTCGACGCTGCTCGCGCTCGTGATGGCGTTCGCGGGAGTGGAGGAGACGCGGCGTCTCTACGGGCTCGCCATCGACGAGCGCTATCGCTTCTACTCGTTCGGCGATGCAATGCTCGTTCTCTGAGGCTGCCGGACGCAGTTGCGAGCGCGGCCGGCGCAAACCGCCTGAGGTCGATTCCGGTACTGGCTTGCGTCCACTGACCCGAATCCAAGGAGCTTCATGATTCGCAAGGGCCTCGCCGTTGCCGCTGCAACGGTTCTCATGCTCGTTCTCGCCGCCGCTGCGTCCAGCCGCACGCACGCTGTCCCAACGCTGACAGGCACGGTGGGACCCGGCTTCACAATCACGCTGAAGCAGAACAACAAGGTCGTGAAGACGCTGAAGGCGGGTAGCTACAAGCTCGTGATCAACGACAAGGCGTCGATCCATGCGTTCTCGCTCGACGGGCCGCACGGGTACGCGAAGGACTTCACGACCGTCCCCTTCACGGGCACGAAGACATTCACGCTGAAGCTGGTGGCCGGGAAGTACAAGTACTACTGCCCGCCGCACGAGCCGACCATGTTCGGCCGCTTCACGGTCACGAGCTGACCGATCGACAGGGCGTGCACGCCGGCTCGGCCGCCGTGCACGCCCCGCACGGCAAGCCAGGAGTTGGTGGTCCAATGGAGGACGAACCAGTCCACTGTTCGTATGAGCTCGTCAAGAACGGCCTCATCGCCTCGACCGGGCACCTGACGCTGCCACGGCTCCCTGCGGTCGGAGACGTGCTCCGTCTGGGTGGCGTGAAAGTCGAAGTCACCGCAGTTCTGCCCGGACCACGCTTGCGTCTCGTCGGCTGACGCGACGGCTTCCCGCCAAACGGGGCGCCGTCGTTACGCTCGACCGCATGAGCTGCTTCACCCTCGCCGCCACCGACGGTCTCGCCCGCGCCGGGGTGCTGCACACGGCGCACGGCGACGTACCGACGCCGGCCTTCATGCCCGTCGGCACGAAGGCGACGGTGAAGTCGGTCGATCCCGACGAGCTGCGTGCGATCGGCACCACGATCTTGCTCGGCAACACGTACCACCTGCACTTCCGGCCCGGCGAAGATCTGATCGCCGAGCTCGGGGGACTCCACTCCTTCATGAGCTGGGACGGTCCGATCCTCACCGACTCGGGCGGCTTCCAGGTGTTCTCGCTGCGCGACACGCTCATCGCATCCGACGACGAGGGCGTGACGTTTCGCTCCGTGTACGACGGGACCGCGGAGCGATTCACGCCCGAGCTCGCGGCGCGGATCCAGGAGCAGCTCGGCTCGGACGTCGCGATGTGCCTCGACATCTGTCCACCGTCCGGTGTGCCGCGGGCGGAGCTCGAAGACGCGGTGCGCCGCACGACGCTGTGGGCGGAGCGCCAGCGCGACCTGCCGCGCGCGCCCGGACAGCTCCGGTTCGCGATCACGCAGGGTGGCCTCGACGCGAAGCTCAGACAGCGCTCCTCCG
Organism: Gaiellaceae bacterium; assembly: GCA_035257065.1. Taxonomy (GTDB): domain Bacteria; phylum Actinomycetota; class Thermoleophilia; order Gaiellales; family Gaiellaceae; genus Palsa-739. The sequence continues at coordinate 1,522 of DATEXK010000344.1, forward strand.
AGGAGCTTGCACCGCTCGGGTTCGACGGCTACGCGATCGGCGGACTGAGCGTCGGCGAAGCTCGCGGGCCGATGTTCGACGCCACGACGCTCGCCGCGTCGTTCCTGCCGCCCGACAAGCCCCGCTACTTCATGGGCATCGGTGATCCCGAAGGTGTGATCGAGGTGATCGCGCGCGGCGTCGACATGTTCGACTGCGTCCTTCCGACCCGGACGGCGCGAACCGGCAGCGCCCTCACCTGGGAGGGCCGGCTCAACCTCCGGAACGCCGGCTTTGCCCGCGATCCCCGTCCGCTCGACGCAAGCTGCGGGTGCCCCGCGTGCGCGAAGTTCAGCCGTGCCTACATCCGCCATCTGGTGAACCAGCAGGAGATCCTCGGCCTCCGCCTCCTGAGCCTGCATAATCTTCGCTTCCTGCTCGACCTCGTCGCCGCCGCCCGAGAGCAGATCGAGCGTGGCGCGTTCGAGAGCTGGCGGGCCGACGCAATCGCGCGGCTCACACGACAACCCCTGGAGAGCTAAGTGGTAGGTGCGAGCGGCGGTAGTGGCTTCTTCCTCCTGATCATCATCGTGTTCGGGGTCATCTGGTTCATGATGATTCGCCCCCAGAAGAAGCGGCAGATCGAGGCGAAGCGGATGCTCAACAGCATCAACGTGGGCGATGAGGTGCTCACCGCAGGCGGTATCTACGGCGAGGTGACGGAGCTCCAGGACGAGGCGGTGATGGTGCGGATCGCGCCCGCCCTCGAGGTGCGGGTCGCCCGCAAGGCGATCGGAGCAGTCGTTCCCCGGGAAGACGCGGGGGCCGGTGAGCCGGAGCCCGAGCCGGACGCAAGCTCCGTCGGGTCGCCGAACCGCGAAAACGACGGCTAACCTTCCCCGGCACGTGAGCGACCGGCGCAAGTACCTCCTTCTCATGGGCGCGATCGCGATCGCGCTCATCGGTACGGTCCTGCTCGCGGTCCCGGGCTCGCCCATCCACAAGAAGCCGACGCTCGGCCTCGATCTTCAGGGCGGCCTCGAGGTCGTGCTCGTCGCGGTGCCGCCGAAGGGCCACACGCTGACGGCCGACGACATGAATCGGTCGATCTCGATCATGCAGAACCGGATCAACAAGCTCGGCGTGTCCGAGCCGGAGATCCGCAAGCAGGGCAGCAACCAGATCGTGATCCAGATCGCGGGCATCCACGATCCCGCGGCGGCGGCGAAGCTGATCGGCAAGACCGCCCAGCTGATGCTCTTCGACTTCGAGAACGACCTGACCGGCCCGTCGAAGGACATCAACGGCAATCCGATCGCGACCCCGTCGCTCTACGAGTTGCTGACGCAGGTCCAGAAGCAGGCCGCAAAGGGCACGCCCCAGTCCTACTACCTCTTCCACACGAAGACCGTGAAGGTCAAGTCGACGAAGAAGACGACCGTCAAGGGCAAGAACGGCAAGTCGACGACGGTGACGAAGCCCGTGACGAAGACCGTCGTCAAGCACTCGCTCGTTGCGTCGGCGGACACGCTGAAGGGGCTGCTGAAACCGTATGGCGGGAAGCTGCGGCCGAACGACCAGATCCTCAAGGTGCCCGCCAACGAGATCGTGATCAGCTGCCAGACCGCGACCGGGTGTCTCGGTGCGCGTGCCCTGTCGCCGAGCGGCTCGTACTACTACCTCGCGCAGTTCTTCCCGAACCGCAAGGCAAATCCGATCCCGGAGATGACCGGCGCCGACCTCGTGCTCTCGGGCACACGCGCCGACTTCGGCCCGACCGGCGGGCCGATCGTGACCCTCCAGTTCACGAACCACGGCTCCAACCAGTTCCAGAAGATCACGCGCCAGGAAGCGCAGCGCGGCCAGACGAAGTTCGACCTCGCCGGGAAGCAGGGCGACCCCACGACCTACGCCCAGCACTTCGCGATCGTGCTCGACGGGCAGCTCGAGTCGACGCCGTACATCGACTTCCAGAAGAACCCAGACGGCATCCCGGGTCCGAACGCCGAGATCGACCTCGGCAACGGCGGCTCGATCGGACAGGCGAAGGACCTCGCGCTCATCCTCCAGACCGGTGCGCTGCCCGTCACGTTCAAGCAGATCGAGCGCACCGACGTCTCCGCGACGCTCGGCAAGGACTCGCTGACGCAGGCGTGGCACGCCGCGCTCATCGGCCTCATCCTCGTCGCGCTCTTCCTGCTGCTCCTGTACCGCTTCCTCGGCCTCATCGCAGTGATGGGCCTCGCGATCTACGGGCTCTTCTACTACGCGGCGATCCTTCTCTTCAACGTCACGCTGACGTTGCCGGGCTTCGCAGGCATCATCCTCACGATCGGCGTCGCGGCTGACGCGAACGTCGTCGTCTTCGAACGCATCAAGGAAGAAGTGCGCGCCGGCAAGTCCGTGCGCGCTGCGATCGCCGCCGGCTACGGCAAGGGGTTCCACACGATCCTCGACGCGAACGTCGTCACGGCGATCACCGCGCTCGTGCTCTTCTTGATTGCCGTCGCATCGGTCAAGGGCTTCGCGCTGATGCTGCTGATCGGCACCGTGATCTCGCTCGTCACGGCCGTCGCGGCGACGCGAGGCCTGCTCGGCCTGCTCGCGGGATTCAAATGGTTCGACAACCCACGCTTCATGGGCGCCCAGGGCCAGCAGACCGCCAAGTGGCTGCAGATCGACTTCATGCGGCGCCGCAGGCTCTGGTTCGCGATCTCGGGCGTGATCATCATTGCCGGCGCGACCTCGCTCGGCGTCCGCGGCCTGAACCTCGGGATCGACTTCAAGGGCGGAACGCAGGTCACCTTCAACACGCACAAGGCGTTTGCGCAGGCGGACGTCGCGAAGGTGACGGCGCAGAGCGGCGAGCGGGACGCGGTCGTCCAGGGGCGCGGCGCCGCGACCGCCGGCAAGTACAAGCAGTGGCAGATCCGCACGCGCTCGCTGACCGGCGCGAAGCAGTCTGCGCTGTCCGACGATCTGCGGACGAAGCTCGGCGCCTACGCCTCCGGCGTGAAGAACGTCTCGTCGAGCTTCGGGCATCAGATCGCGCTCGACGCGATCTGGGGGATCTTCGTCTCGCTCGCCCTGATCGTGATCTACATCACGCTGCGGTTCGGCTGGAAGTACTCGTTGCCGGTGATCCTGGCGATGCTGCACGACATCGTCATCACCGTCGGCGTCTACTCGATCGCGTTCAAGGAGGTCTCGGTCGCGACCGTAGCCGCGGTGCTCACCGTGCTCGGGTACTCGATCTACGACACGATCATCATCTTCGACCGCGTGCGCGAGAACGTACCGCTGATGCGTCGCCAGCCGTTCGCCACGATCGTCAACGTCTCGCTGTGGGAGACGATCCGCCGCTCCCTGGCGACGACGTTCATCACGTTGCTGCCGATCGGCGCGCTCGAGTTCTTCGGCGGGGCCACGCTCAAGGACTTCGCCTTCGCGCTGATGGTCGGCGTCGCCTCCGGTGCTTATTCGTCGATCTTCATCGCCGCGCCGCTGCTCACTATCTGGAAGGAGCGCGAGCCGGAGTTCGCAAAGCGCAAGCAGTTCGCTCCGGGCGACGAGATTGCGCCGACGGTCGGCGGGGGCCGGCGCCGGGGCAAGGTCGACGCCGGCACGGCTGCACTCGCGGCGTCCGAGCAGTCGCTCGCCTCGGAGCCGACGCCGGAGCTCGTCGACGTCGTCACCTCGGCGCCCTCCGAACCGGACGCGCAGGCGCGCCGCGAGAAACGGCGTCAGCGCCGTCGCACGAGACCGCATGGCCGCGCGCGGTAGCGACCGCATCGTCGACGCGATCGAGGAGCTCATCCTCGAGCTGCCCGCACGGGTGCGTGGCAGCCGCACGAAGCTGTCGGAGCAGGCGCTCGGCGCGGTGCACGCCCTCGTCGACGACCTGCACCTCGTGTCGCGCGACGACCTCGACGAGCTCGAGCTCCGCGTGGCTCAGCTCGAGCATCGCCTGCGGCTGCTGGAGCAGCGCGGCGACGGACTGTCGTCCGTCAAGCCCTCCTAGGACTCGTCTCCCAGCATCCGTTTGACCGTGCCGGTGTAGCGGAGGATCGTCGCCTGGCGGAAGCGCTCGACGTCGAAGACGATGAACCAGCAGATCACGGCGAGCGGCAGCTCGGCGAGGGCGGCCTCGAGCACGGCTTCCAGGAGCTCGTCGGCGTTCGATGTGACGATGTCGAACCACGCGTCGCAGAGCAGCATCGTCCCGGTGGCTGCGGCGGCGGGCACGAGCCACTGTGACGAGCGCACGGCGAACCAGGTGGTCGCAGCGAACGCCAGCAGCAGCGCGACGTCGAAGCCGACCCACGCGAGGTCGTAGTGCTGGGTGATGTTCCGCGACGGGAGCGAATACGTCAGCCAGAGGGTCCACGGCAGCAGGCCGGCGGCCGTCAGCGTGAGGAGAGGCACCACCCAGCGCGGGAGCGGCACCCGCTCGGGAGGGGGCGGCGTGGCTGACGGCATCCTGAATGTATAGCCCGCCCCGCCGGAACCAGAGCTACCCTGGCTGCATGAGGCTACGTCGCCCTCGGCCCGAGTCGCTGCTCGCTTGGGCCGCCGCCGCGGTCGGCCTGATCGGCATCGCCTCGGCGCTCACACCCGAGATGCGCGACCGCTTCCAGATCGTCGGCGGGGTGCTCCCGCCCGGCGGCATCGCCGCCGCCCGTGTCGGCACGCTTGCCTTCGGGATCGCGCTCGTCTGGCTCTCGCGTTCGCTCGCGCACCGTCGCCGGCGCGCGTGGCAGCTCGCGGTTGTGGCCGTACTCGCATCGGCTGTCGCGCACCTGGCGAAGGGGCTCGACTTCGAGGAGTCGATCGCGTCGCTCGTGCTCCTCGCGGCGCTGTTGCGCTACCGGCGAAGCTTCGACGTGCCGGGCGAGCCGGCGACGGCCCGCCCGCTGCTCGGCATCGTCACGACGTTCGCGGCGTCGGCCGCCGTCTTCATCGGC
>DATEXK010000345.1:0-2588 GCA_035257065.1 Gaiellaceae bacterium
GAGCTCTGCACGCCGACCGGTGCGGCGCTGCTGGCGACCCTGGTCGGTGAGTGGGGCCCTGTGCCGCGGATGCGCATCGACGCCGTCGGCGTCGGCGCCGGCTCCGCGGATCCGCCCCAGCGGGCCAACGTCCTGCGGGTCGTCCTTGGGGTCGCGCTCGCAGCGGTCGCCGCTCCGTGGCGCAAGGACGACCTCTTCGAGCTCGAGGCCGTCGTCGACGACCTCGATCCGCGGCTCTGGCCCGCCGTCCTCGACGCGCTCGTCGTGGCAGGCGCGGTGGACGCCTGGCTGACGCCGGTCGTCATGCGCAAGGGCCGCCCGGGGAACGTCGTGACCGCGCTCGTCGCCGGGGAAGCGGTCGACGCTGCCACTCGGGCCCTCTTCGTCCAATCGACGACGCTGGGTGTGCGCCTGCGGCCGGTGGCCCGCCGGGCTCTGCCCCGCGACGAGGTCGTCGTCATGGTTGAGGGCTGCGAGGTCCGCGTGAAGCGCGGCCTGCTCGACGGCGAGCCGGTGACGGTTCAGGCGGAATACGCCGACGCCGCGGCCGCGGCGGAACGCCTGGGCCTCCCGGTGCGGGCCGTTCTCGAGCGCGCCGTGGCGCTGGCCCGCGGTGGCGCGGTCCCGAGAGCCGGGGCCCCGTCGCCTCATGGAGGAGAGCCGTCATGAGCATGTCAGGACGCTTGACCGGCAGGTCGCCGCGGGGATCGAGGATAGCCGACCTGCGGGCGACGACCGTCAGCGTGCCGCTGGAAGCGCCGCTGCGCCACGCCGCGGGCGCCCACTGGGGCCGCTTCGTGCGCACCATCGTCGAGCTCGAGACCGAGAGCGGCGTCGTCGGGCTCGGCGAGATGGGCGGCGGAGGCCAGAGCGCGCAGCTGACCGTCGAGGCGCTGCGGCCCAAGCTGCTCGGCCACGACATCTTCGACACGACAGCCCTGTGGTTCAAGATCCTCAATCCCACCGCGGCTCTGTACGACAACCGAACGCAGATCCACGCGGCCCTCGAGTTCGCCTGCCTCGACGCGATGGGCCGAATGCTCGACCTGCCGGTCTACGACCTCCTGGGCGGCAAGATGCGCGACGCCGTGCCGTTCGCCAGCTATCTCTTCTTCCGGTATCCCGACCCGGCCACGGGTACCGGCGAGGTCCGGACGATCGAGCAGCTCGTCGAGCACGCTCTCGACCTCAAGACGCGCTTCGGCTTCGGGTCGCACAAACTCAAAGCGGGCGTCTTCCCGCCGGACTACGAGCTCCGCTGCTTCCTCGCCCTGGCCGAGGCGTTCCCGAACGACGCCCTCAGAATCGACCCGAACGCCTCGTACAGCGTGCGGGACGCCATTCGCGTCGGCCATGCCATAAAGAACCTCCGCAACGACTACTACGAGGATCCCACGTGGGGGATGAACGGCCTGCGCCAGGTCCGCCAGGCCGTCGGTCTGCCGATTGCGACCAACACCGTCGTCACGAACCTCGAGCAGCTCGCGGCCAACGTCCGCGACCCGGCGGTGGACGTCATCCTGCTCGACACGACATTCTGGGGCGGGATCCGCCCCGTGCTCAAGGCGGCCGCCGTGTGCGAGACGTTCCAGCTCGGGATCGGCGTCCACTCGTCGGGCGAGCTCGGCATTCAGCTGGCGACGATGCTCCACTTCGGGACGGTGCTGCCGACGATGCAGTTCGCGGCCGACGCCCACTACCACCAGCTCACCGACGACGTCATCGAGGGCGGCAAGCTCGAATATCGCGACGGCGCGATTGCCGTGCCGGACGGGCCGGGCCTCGGAGTCCGCCTGGACCCGGAACGGGTCGCGCGCTACAAGCGGCTGTACGACGAGCTCGGCGGCTACCCGTACGATCGCGATCCCGGCCGCCCCGGCTGGTACGCGCGCGTCCCCAACGAGGAGTGGGCGGACCCGGACGACGCGTCTATCCCGTCGCTCGTCTACCGAGGAGAGGACGAACGCCGATGACCGCGTTCCAGAGCTCCGGGAGCGTGCCGGCCGGCGTCCTCGATCGACTCCGCGCCGCCGGCGTCATCCCCGTGGTGGAGATCGAGGACGACGAACGTGCCGTCGCCCTGGCTCAGGCGCTCGAAGCCGGTGGCCTGCCGATCGTCGAGGTGACTTTCAGGACGGAGGCGGCCGCCAACGCCCTCCGCCTGATCGCGCGCGCCGCGCCGCGAGTCTTCCTCATCGCCGGCACCGTCACGTCGACTCGCCAGGCCGACATCGCGCTCGACGCCGGTGTGAAGATGCTCGTCGCGCCGGGCCTCAACCGCGCCCTCGTGGAGCACGCGCGGCGGATCGGACTCCCGATGATGCCGGGCGTCTTGACCCCGAGCGAGGTCGAGGCGGCGCTCTCGCTCGGGCTCGCGGCCGTGAAGCTCTTCCCCATCGAGCCGATCGGCGGCCTTCGCTACCTGCGTGCGCTCGCCGCCCCGTACCCGGCGATGACCTGGGCTCCAACCGGGGGCATCACGGCCGAGACTCTGCCCGGCTATCTAGCCTTCGAGCCGGTCCTCGCCTGCGGTGGCAGCTGGCTGGCGCCCCGCGCCGACATCGCGGCGGGACGGTTCGAGGAGATTT